>NZ_AP027141.1:3000000-3251508 GCF_027943945.1 Microbacterium terricola
GCGCCGGTCCCCCGCATCACCTGGAAAGAACCCGCGAACCTCACCGAGCGGGAACAAGCGGGCCGCATCCGCCGTTGACGTCGTCGGGCCGATGGCGTCCCCGCATCACCACACCACCTGAGGAGACGCCATGACCCGCACGCTCGACCGCACCGCCCCCACGGATGCGCCCATCCTCGACGTCCTCGCCGAGCGCTGGAGCACCCGGGTGTTCGATCCGTCCGCCCCGCTCGACGAGACCGCACTGGCGAGCGCCCTCGAGGCGGCGCGGTGGGCACCGTCGGCGAACAACACCCAGCCGTGGCGCTTCGTCGTGGCTCGTCGGGGCTCCGAGGCGCACGACGCCGTCGTCGGCGCACTGCTCGGCTTCAACCAGGCGTGGGCGGGTGACGCGGCGGCGCTCGTCGTGTTCGCCACGGTCGCGTCGGTCGAGGGCCGTCCGCTGGGCTGGGCCGTGTACGACACCGGCCAGGCCGCCGCGTACTTCACCGTGCAGGCGCACGCGTCCGGCCTGCACACCCACCAGATGGGCGGATTCGACCGCGACGCGATCGCCGCGGCGTTCGGATTCGGCGACAACCTCGCCGCCGTCACCGTCATGGCCGTCGGCTCGCTCGGCGACGTGGACGCGGCCCCCGAGGGCCTCCGCGAGCGCGAGCTGGCCCCCCGCACCCGGCGCCCGATCGCCGAGTCGCTCGTCGTCGACGCGTAGCCGTTCAGCCGCGCAGCAGCCCTGCGGCGAGCCGTCGCAGGGCGTCGGCGTAGTCCGCGGAGGCGTACGCCCGGGCGTCGTGCCCGAGCAGTGAGACGGCGACGGGAGCGCCGCCGGCCGCCCGCCACCAGATGAGCGGATGCTGTCGCCCCTGCTCCACGTGCTCCGCCAGCACGACGCGGTCGCCGTCGGCGTCGGCGAGCTCGAGGTCGCTGTAGCGTTCGTCGATCGTGCGGAACCCCGCGAGCCGGATGCCGGCCGCGCTGTCGCCGGTGGACCGCACATCGGCCGGGCCGAGGGGCGGGTGCCCGCTGACCCCCTCGCGCCACCGCGCGCCGAGCAGCGCGAACCAGCGGTCGTCGTCCCGGAAGGCCAGCACGGCCGAGTGGACCGCGAGGACGGGCGCACCGCCCGCGTGCCACGCGAGGAGCCGCTCCAGCACCGGGTCGCCGCCGCCGGTGCCCTCGGGCGGCCCGGAGATGTCGCACACGACGAGGTCGGGCGCCGGCGAGGCGGGCAGCCCCGCGAGTTCGCCGGTGGACACGACCCGCACCTCGCCGAGCGGTCGCAGCACCTCGGCGAGCGCCGCCGCCGTGTCGTCGAGCACGTGCCAGGGGTCGCCGTGGGCGCCCGCGCCGGCCACGATCAGCAGGTCGGTCACGATCGGATCATCCCGCGCCGGGTCATTCCCTGCCGGCCGACGGCGGGTTGTGGTCGGGGTGCAGCACCGTCACGAGCGAGTAGGTGTCGCCGCCGACGTCGGCCGGCATGGCCTTGAACTCCTGCACGAGCTCGTACAGCCGCCGCTCGAGCTCGGCGCGGTTCTCCGGCGTCAGCCGCAGCCCCAGCCAAGTGACCTGCACCTGTGCCGGGTCGACGCCCTCGAGCTGCTGGCGCATCGTCTCCAGGAGCAGCACCGACTGGTTGGTCAGGGGCGTGCGCCACGAGAGTCCGGTCGCACGGTAGGGGATCTCTCGGGCGCCCTGCGCTCCGGTGCGCTCGTCGTCCGGCGCGAGGAACCCGGTCTGCACGAGGGTGCGGACGTGGTGCAGCATCGTGCCCGGGTTGATCCCGAGCAGGTCGGCGAGCTCCTTGTTGGTGCGAGCCTCGAAGGCGCAGAGCCGCAGCATCCGCAGTCGCAGGGGCGAGCTGAGCGCCCGCGCGCGGGCCTGCGCCAGCTCCTCCTCGGTCTGCTGCACGTCCGTCATGGCCACACTCTAGCCGAGCGATTGACATTTCTCGATCAGTCCGACGATACTGATTGACATGTCCCAATCAGTCAGCGAGACGGATGCTGCCGCCCCCGCCGTGCGGCAGGGTTCGCTGTGGCGCGACCGCAACTTCCTGACCGTCTGGGGCGGTCAGGCGCTCAGCCAGTTCGGCGCGCAGATCACGGAGCTCGCGCTCCCCGTGCTGGCCGTGCTCGTGCTGCACGCCACCGAGTGGGAGGTGGGGCTGCTCGGGGCCGCGCAGGTCACCGCGTTCCTCGTCGTCGGGCTGCCCGCCGGCGCCTGGATCGACCGGATGCGCAAGCGCAGGGTGATGATCTGGGCCGATGTCGTGCGGGCCGCCGCGCTCGCTGCGCTGCCCATCGTCGCCTTCACCGGGACGATGCAGATCTGGCACATGTACGTCGTCGCGCTCGTGATGGGCGTGGCCACCGTGTTCTTCGACGTGTCGAACCAGAGCATCATCCCCTCGCTCGTCCGCCCCGACCAGATCTCGGAGGCCAACGGCAAGCTGCAGTCCACCGAGCAGCTGGCCGGTCTCGCCGGTCCGGCGGTGGGCGGCTGGCTGATCAGCATCGTCGCCGCACCCTTTGCGATCCTCATCACCGTCGGAACGTACATCGCGTCGTTCACCGCACTGCTGTTCGCCCGCGATCACGAGCAGCTCCGGCCCGCGACCGACCATCGCCCGCTGCCGCGGGAGATCGGCGAAGGTCTGCGCTGGGTGTTCGGCAACCCGCTGCTGCGCCGCATCGTCGGCACCACCGGCGTCGCGAACTTCTTCGGCACGATCGCGGGCACGCTGCTGCCGATCTTCGTGCTGCGCGAGCTCGGGCTGACCCCGGCCATGTTCGGCATCGTCTTCTCGCTCTCGGCCGTGGGCGGCCTGCTCGGAGCGATCGCGACGCCCCGCATCGTCGCCCGCATCGGCGAGGCGCGCGCGATCCCGATCAGCGCGATCCTGTTCTGCCTGGTGCCGTTCTTCCTGCCGGCGATCTCGCTCGTCCCCGCCCTGGCCTTCCCGCTGCTGGTCGTGCAGTTCTTCGTGACGAGCTTCACCGTCCTGCTCTACAACATCACGCAGGTCAGCTTCCGGCAGCGCATCACCCCGCCCCGGCTGCTCGGCCGGATGAACGCCTCGATCCGATTCGTGGTGTGGGGCGTCATGCCCATCGCCGCACTCGTGGCCGGCGCCGTCAGCACCTGGATCGGCGTGGTCCCGACGCTCTGGATCGCGGCCTGCGGCGAGCTGCTCGCGTGCCTGTTCGTGGTGATCGGCCCGTTCTGGGGCATGCGCGAGCTGCCTGACGCGGCGTAGCCGACGCATCCCTCCCGGTCCCGCACCCTCGCGTCCGCCTATCCTTCGATCGACGAAGACGCAAGCCACCTCCCCCTGACGCGATACCCGTGGTTGGCTCGCTTCATGCCCTCGCGCATCATCGCCATCGGGACGGCCGTCCCCGCTCACGCCTTCACGCAGGAGACCGTGCGTGATGTGTTCGCGGCGCAGCCGGGTGTGGACCGGCTCACCGAGCGCTGGATCACGGCGGCCTTCGACGCCGCGGCCATCGAGCGCCGCCACTCGGTGATCTCCGACCTGGGGCAGGGTGCTGCGGCCGCAGCGTCCGGGTTCTTCACTCCCGACGGCGCGCTGGCAGCCCGGACGACGGGTGAGCGCAATGACGACTACACCCGGCTGGCGCCGCCGCTGTTCGCCGAAGCCGCACGCAGCGCGCTCGCGCGGGCGCAGGTGACGGCATCCCAGGTCACCCATGTCGTGACGGTGTCGTGCACCGGCTTCTTCGCCCCCGGCCCCGACTACCGGATCGTGCGCGACCTCGGCCTCCGTCCCACGGTCGAGCGCTACCACCTGGGGTTCATCGGCTGCGCGGCCGCGCTGCCGGGTCTCCGGCTCGCGGCGCACATCGCCGAGGGCCGCCCCGACGCCGTGGTGCTCGTCGTGTGCGCGGAGCTGTGCTCGCTGCACATCCGCGCCTCGAACGACCCGCAGCAGATCGTCGCGGCGTCCGTCTTCGCGGACGGCGCCGCCGCCGCCGTCGTGACCGCGGACCCCTCGGTGGGCACGCCAGGCGGACTCGAGCTCGAGCGCTTCGCCACCGCGCTCACGAGCGAGGGCGAGTCGGACATGGTCTGGACCATCAAGGACGACGGGTTCGAGATGACCCTCTCGGCAGAGGTGCCGCGGATCGTGGGCCGCGAGATCCGCGCGGTCGTGGACGGCTTCTTCGGACCCGACACGGGGGCGCACGCCTGGGCCGTGCACCCGGGCGGGCGCGCCGTGCTCGACCGGATCGAGGCGGGGCTCGGGCTCGATCCGGATGCACTCGACCGCTCGCGGGCGGTCCTGCGCGATCATGGCAACATGTCCAGCGCCACCGTGCTGTTCGTCCTGCGCGATCTGCTCGAGGACGCCGACCTCGACGACGGCCACCCGGTCGCGACGCTCGCCTTCGGGCCGGGGCTGACGGTCGAGTCCGCGCTGCTCACGATGCGGACGGGGTCGTGACCCTCGACGTCCGCGACGAGACGCTCGTCGAGCTGATGGACGACCCTGCGTGCGATCCGGCTCGCCTGAGCGCGACGCTGCGCCGGTTCGGCGTGGTCAACCGGCTCGTCTCGGGGTGGGGCGGGCTCTACGCGGTCACGCTGCGCCCGTACCTCGCCGGTCTCGGCCGGCCCGCCCGCGTGCTCGACCTCGGATGCGGCGGCGGGGATGTCGTGGTGCGGCTCGCCCGGCGCGCGGCAGGCGACGGACTCGACGTGGAGTGGACCGGGATAGACCCCGATCCGCGCGCCCACGCCGCCGCGACGGCGCGCGGAGCGCCGCCGGGCGTCCGGTTCCGGTGCGCGGACACGACGATGCTCCTGGCGGAAGGCGACAGCTACGACGTCGTGATCTCGAACCACGTGCTGCACCACCTCGGGACCGAGCTGACCTCCTTCACGGACGCGTCGCTGGCGCTGTCGCGCGGACTCGTGCTGCACAGCGACATCGCGCGCTCACGAGCCGCCTATGCGCTCTACGCGGCCGCCATCCAGCCGCTCGCACCCGGAACGTTCCTGCGCACGGACGGGCTCCGCTCGATCCGGCGCAGCTACACCGTGGGCGAGCTGCAGGCCGCCCTCGACGACGCCCGACCCGGGATGTGGCGGGTGGGAGGCGGCCGGCCGTTCCGGGTCGTCGCGCTGGCGACCGCCCATGGCTGACGTCATCGTGGTGGGGGCCGGCCCGGTCGGGCTGCTCTTCGCCGCCGAGCTCGCGACCAGGAACGTCGACGTGCGCGTGCTCGAACGGCGGCCGGAGCTCGGGGCCGGTTCACGCGCGATCGGGGTGCACGCGGCGGTGCTCGCCGCCCTCGAGCCCGGCGGCACGACCGAGCGTCTGCTCGCCACGGCGCTGCGTGTGCGGCGCGGCGTCGCCCGCGCCGACGGGCGGGTTCTCGGTGTCGTGCGCTTCGACCGGCTCTCGACCCGCTTCCCGTTCGTCGCGACGCTTCCGCAGTCCTCGACCGAGCGCGCGCTGGCCGAACGCGCTCCCGCTCCGGTGCGCGACGCACGGGTGACGGAGATCGAGCCGCGGCCGGATGCCGTGGTCGTACGCGCCGAGGTGGGCGGCCGGGTCGTCGAGCACACCGCCCGGATCGTGGTCGTCGCGGCCGGTGCGGGCGGGCGGGCGCTCGTGCTGCGACCCGGTGCCGTGGCCACCACCGTCTACCCCGATCGCTATGTCATGACGGATTCCGCCACCGGCGCCGACCCGGACGCAGGGGTCGCCGTCGTCGACCTCGACCGCAGCGGGGTCCTCGAATCGTTCCCGCTGCCCGAGGGCCGGCGCCGATTCGTGGTGTGGGACGACCCCGCGGCGGATCCGTCGCCGGACGCCCGCGCAGAGCGCCTCCGGTCGGCACTGCGCCGCCGAGGCGAGTTCGAGGCGGCGGACCGCGTGACCGAGGCGACGGGATTCGGGGTGAGACGCGTGGTCTCGCCCCGGCTCCGGAACGGCCGGGTGCTCGTGATCGGCGACGCCGCGCACGAGGTGAGCCCGATCGGCGGTCAGGGGATGAACCTCGGGCTGCTGGATGCCGTGGGCCTCGCACCGCTCGTCGCGCGCTGGATCCACGACGGCGAAGCCCCCGACGCCGAGCTGCGGCGGTGGGAGGCGCGACGCGTCGCATCGGCGCGGACGGCCGCGCGGCTCGCGACGATGAACACCGCGCTGGGCCGGCCGCTCCCCCGCGCGCACGCGCTCAGGTCGCTGGGCGTCCGCGCGATGCTCGCGCCGCCGGCGGGCAGGGTCTTCGCGCGGGCGTACTCGATGGGGTTCGACAGCGGGGCGTGAGCCCGGCGCGCGCCGGTCAGCCGTCGAGCGCCGCGCCGGTGGCGACCAGCTGCGCCGCGAGCAGCAGAGCCGCGAGCATCACGAGCCGGAACAGGGTGCGGGTCGGCGCGCGTCGCAGCGTGAGGAGCGCGGTGAAGACGGCGACGACGACCACCACGCCGAAGAACGCCCACGACAGCGGCGAGACGGCGCCGACCGCTCCGCCCGCGGCGCCGAGAAGGACGGCGATCGCCCCGGCGATCAGGGCGAGAGAGGCGACGATCGTCGCCGTGCGGACGCCGAGCCGGTGGGGCAGCCCACGCACGCCCGTGCGGTCGTCGTCCGCCAGATCGGGCAGGACGTTCGTGAAGTGCACGGCGGTGCCGAGGCATCCGCCGGCGATCCACGCCCAACCGGGCGCAAAATGCGGGTCCGCCGCCGACAGCGTCGCGAGGGAGGGGAAGGTCCCGAAGCTCAGGATGAACGGCAGCACCGACGCGGGCGTCGACTTGAGACCCGCGTTGTAGGCCCACGCCGACCCGAGCGCGAACGCGTGAGCGGCCAGCATCCGCCATCCGAGCACGGCCGACACCGCGAGCGCCAGGGCGAGGCAGGCGAATGCCGCGACCCAGGCCGCGCGAAGGCCGACCTCGCCCGACGCGAGCGGCTTGCCCGCGCGGCCCACCGCCCGATCCCGGGGCGCGTCGATCGCGTCGTTCGAGATGCCCACCGAGAGCTGGCCGGCGAACACCGCGACGGTGAGCAGCGCGAGCCGCCACCATTCCAGGCCGATCGAGAGGCCGAGCGCCAGCGCGAGCGCGGTCACCACGACCGAGGGTCCGGGATGGGACGAGCGCCAGAGGGCCCCGAGGGTGCGCATGCCCGATCGTCTCATGCGCCGCGCCCCGCCAGGGCAGGTGGACCGCCGCGCGTTAGGCCGCCGCGACGACCGGGCCCGCGCTGGTCAGCTCCAGCGACCCTCCGCCGGCCGCCACATCCGCGCGCACGACGTCGCCGTTGCGCACGGCGCCCGAAAGCAGGCCCATCGCGAGACGGTCCTGGATCTCGGACTGGATGAGCCGGCGCAGCGGCCGCGCACCGAACACCGGGTCGTAACCGCGCTCGGCCAGCCACGCCCGCGCGTCGGGCGTGACGGCGAGCGTGAGCCTGCGGTCGTGCAGGCGACGCTGCAGCTGGTCCACGGCGAGCTCGACGATCTGCGCGAGGTCGTCCTCGGTGAGGGCCTGGAAGATCACGATGTCGTCGAGGCGGTTGACGAACTCCGGCTTGAAGGCCTGCCGCACGAGCGCCTGCACGGTGTCGCGCTTCTGCTCGAGCGAGAGAGTCGGGTCGATCAGCACGGGCGAGCCGAGGTTCGAGGTGAGGATCAGGATCACGTTGGTGAAGTCGACCGTGCGGCCCTGACCGTCGGTCAGGCGCCCGTCGTCCATCACCTGCAGCAGCACGTCGAACACCTCGGGGTGCGCCTTCTCGACCTCGTCGAGCAGCACGACCGAGTACGGCCGACGACGCACGGCCTCGGTGAGCTGTCCGCCCTGCTCGTACCCGATGTAGCCGGGGGGCGCCCCGACCAGCCGCGACACCGAGTGCTTCTCGCCGTACTCGGACATGTCGATGCGCACCATGGCGCGCTCGTCGTCGAAGAGGAACTCGGCGAGCGCCTTGGCCAGCTCGGTCTTGCCGACGCCGGTCGGGCCGAGGAACAGGAACGAGCCGGTCGGCCGGTGCGGGTCGCTGATGCCGGCCCGCGAGCGGCGCACGGCATCGGCGACGGCCTTCACGGCCTCCTTCTGCCCGATCAGGCGCCTGCCGAGCTCGGTCTCGAGGTGCAGCAGCTTCTCGGTCTCGCCTTGCAGCAGGCGTCCGAGCGGGATGCCGGTCCACGCCGCGATCACGGCGGCGATGTCCTCATCGGTGACCTGCTCGTTCACCATGCGCTCTTCAGCCGGGTCGGACTCGTCGCGCTCGGCGTCGTCGAGCTCTGCCTGGAGCTGCTTGATCGTCTCGTACTCGAGCCGCGAGGCCTTCGCGTAGTCCGCCTCGCGCAGCGCGAGGTCGCGCTCGGTCCTGGCGGCGTCGAGACGCTTCTTGAGGTCGCCGACGCGGTTGAGCCCCGCGCGCTCGCGCTCCCAGCGCGCCTCGAGCGCACTCAGCTCGGTCTCGGCCGCATCCATCTGCTCGCGCAGCTTCGCCCTGCGCTCCTTGGATGCGTCGTCCTTCTCCTTCTTGAGGGCGAGGTCTTCGAGACGCATCCGGTCGACCTGGCGTCGCAGCTGGTCGATCTCCGTGGGCGACGAGTCGATCTCCATCTTCAGCCGGCTCATGGCCTCGTCGATCAGATCGATCGCCTTGTCGGGGAGCTGACGGCTCGGGATGTAGCGGTTCGACAGGGATGCCGCGGCCACCAGTGCGCCGTCGGTGATCGTCACGCCGTGGTGCGCCTCGTAGCGGCCCTTCAGCCCGCGCAGGATCGCCACCGTGTCCTCGACGGTGGGCTCGCCGACGTAGACCTGCTGGAAGCGGCGCTCCAGCGCAGCATCCTTCTCGATGAACTCGCGGTACTCGTTCAGCGTGGTCGCGCCGATGAGCCGCAGCTCGCCGCGCGCGAGCATGGGCTTGAGCATGTTGGATGCGGCGACAGAGCCTTCGCCGCCGCCCGCGCCCATCAGCACGTGCAGCTCGTCGATGAAGGTGATGACGCGGCCGTCGGATTCGGTGATCTCCTTCAGCACGCTCTTCAGGCGCTCCTCGAACTGGCCGCGGTACATCGCACCGGCGACGAGCGCCGAGATGTCGAGCGTGACGAGCTCCTTGTCCTTGAGCGACTCGGCGACGTCGCCGGCGACGATGCGCTGAGCGAGGCCCTCGACGACGGCGGTCTTGCCGACGCCTGGCTCGCCGATCAGCACGGGGTTGTTCTTGGTGCGGCGGGTGAGCACCTGGCTGACGCGCCGGATCTCACTGTCGCGTCCGATGACGGGGTCGAGCTTGCCCTGGCGGGCCCGGTCGGTGAGGTTGATCCCGAACTGCTCGAGGGCGCTCTGCGCTTCCTCCTGCCCGGGGTTCTGGGTGGCGTTCATGTGTCTCCTGAAAGTTCTCGGACGGCTGCTCCAAAGTTGAGCCGTCTTGACTCAAGTTTACCGCCGCCGACGCTCGGCCGCAATGCGGCCCGGTCGCGCCGGCCACGACCGCTCAGGCGGCGGATTCGTCCGCGCGCGCCGCTATCTCGTCGCGGGTGCAGGTGAACCGCGACCGATACGCGGTGGGCGTGAGGCCGAGCACCCGGGCGAAGTTCTGCCTGAGCACCGCGGCCGACCCGAACCCGCTCTCGTAGGCGATGCGGTCGAGACCGAGGTCGGTCTGCTCCAGCAGCCGCTGCGCGTGGATGAGACGCTGACGCGCGAGCCACGCCGCCGGCGTCGCGCCGAAGTCGGCCTTGAACCTGCGCGCGAACGTGCGGGGCGACATGTGGGCCTTGGCCGCCAGCTGGTCGACGCTGAGGTCGAGGCGCAGGTTCTCCAGCATCCAGTCGCTCACCGGCGCGAGCGACAGGGACGCGACCTCCGGCAGGGGGCGGTCGATGAACTGCGCCTGCCCGCCGTCACGCTGCGGCGGCACCACCATGCGCCGGGCGATGCGGTTGGTCATCTCGGCGCCGAGCTCCTGTCGCAGCAGGTGCAGGCACGCGTCGAGGCCCGCCGCGGTGCCCGCGCTCGTGATGATGCGGCCGTCCTGCACGTAGAGCACGTCGGGGTCGACCTCGATCGCGGGGTACATGCGGGCCATGGTGTCGGCGTACATCCAGTGCGTGGTGGCCTTGCGGCCGTCGAGGACCCCGGCGGCGGCGAGGAGGAACGAGCCGCTGCACACGCTGAGCAGCCAGGCGCCGCGGGCTGATGCGTCGCGGATGGCGTCGAGCACCCGCGGGTCGGCCTTCTGCCACCACTCCCGCGGGGTCGGCGAGACGACCACCAGGTCGGCCTCGTAGGCGAAGGACAGGTCGTTCTCGACATTGATCGAGAACCCCAGCTTCGACACGATGGCGCCAGGCTCGGGCGCGACGACGCGGAAGTCGAAGTTCGGGATGCCGTCGCCCGACCGATCGAGGCCGAACGCCTCGCAGGCCACGCCGAACTCGAACGGAGCGAACCCATCCTGGACGATCACGGCGACGGTCTTCATGGTGTTCTCCTGAGATCGGGGAGCGGGTCGGACGGTGGCAGTTTTCCGACGAGGTGTGTCCATCCTGCCACTCGTGGCAGTCCTACCGCAAGCGTAGCGTTCCTGCCATGTTCACCTTGATCGTCATCACAGCCCTGTCGGCCATCGCGATCGCCTCCACGGGCATCGCCCTCCACACGGACGGCTACCGCCGCCTCCCCCTCGACCCGGCCCGCCTCCCCTGAGTCGGCGCCGCACCACCACGCGGGAGTCAGCCGATCGCGCGGGCGTACACCTCGAGCATCGCGGCGGTCCGCGAGGACTGGCGGAACCGCTCGCGCAGGAGCGGGTCGACCGCCGGCGCCGTGCCGGCCTCGATGTCGGCGACGGCACGGCGGAGGGTGCGCGCCAGTGCCCGCACCGAGTCGTCGGCGCGGTCGGGCGCAGCATCCGCGTCCCCGCCGACCGCCCAGAATCCCGAGCCGAGCTCGCGGGCGATGTCGGGGTCGCTGACGATCGAGGGGGTGCCGAGCGATGCGGCCTCGAAGGGCGTCATCCCCTGCGTCTCGAAGCCGATCGAGGTCTGCACGAGCGCATCCGCCGTGCGCAGCTTCGCCAGCACGGCCGTGTACGGCAGCCTCCCGGCGAAGACGACGGATGCCGTCGGCTTCAGCTTCGCGACGAGCCTCCGCGCGGCGCGCAGCTGACCACCGCCGCCGAGCACCTCGACCTCGGCGCGCACGCCCGACGCCGCGAGCGCCTCGAGGAACGGCAGCAGCCTCTTCTCGGGGCTCATGCGCCCGAGCCACACGAGCCGTGCCGGGCCGGCCTCCCGGACGGGTCGGCCGGCGTCGAGCGCCGCGTCGAGCACGTCGTCGTCGATGCCGTTCCAGATCACGTCGACCCGTGCACCGCGCGCACCGCGCGGCACGACGCCGTGCGCGTCGAGCCGGTGCGCGAAGTGCGCGGACGGCGCGGTGACCGCCGTCGAGCGCGCGGCCAGTCGGCGCAGGTATGCCCAGCCGTCAGCCCCGGGGGTGCGGTCGCCGAGCGCCGAGCGCTCCCACCGGTTCAGCACCCGCATCACCAGCCCGGGCAGGGGGGCGGTCGCCTCGATCCCGACGTCGACCCGGTTGTGCATCGTGTGCACGACGGGCAGCCCGTGGCGCGCTGCGAAACGGTGCCCGATGTACGCACCCCAGAAGTCGGCCTGCACGTGCACGACGTCGACGGGCGGGCGACCGGCCAGCGCCGCATCCACCCAGCGGTCCGAGCGCGCACCCGGCCAGGTGAGCGA
This sequence comes from Microbacterium terricola, assembly GCF_027943945.1. Classification (NCBI taxonomy): domain Bacteria; kingdom Bacillati; phylum Actinomycetota; class Actinomycetes; order Micrococcales; family Microbacteriaceae; genus Microbacterium; species Microbacterium terricola. The sequence goes on from NZ_AP027141.1 coordinate 3,011,760, forward strand.
GTACTCCCGGTCGAGCGTGATCGGGATCGACGGCATGTCGAGGTAGCCCGCATCGGGCGCGACGGCCCGGCCGCGGGCTCCGTGCATAGCGGGCGCCACCACGCTGACCGTGTGGCCCGCCCGCTCCAGGAACCGGCGCTGCAGGCGCATCGACACCTGCGCTCCCCCGAACGACTCGAGGTGCTGGTCGCTGAAGAAGACGATGTGCACGGCGGCTACTCGGGCAGGGGCTCGCCGCGGTACAGCGCTTCGAAGGTGTCGAGCGTGCGCTTCATGTCGTGCACCTTCACGCCGTCGAGCGATGCCTGCTGCATGCGCAGGCGCTCCTCCGGCGTCGCGGTGAGCACCGCCGTCAGCTTGCCGACGAGGTCGTCGACGTCGCCGGGGGCGAAGAGGTACCCGTTCTCGCCGTCGTGGACGAGGTGCGGCAGCGCGACGGCGTTGGCGGCGACGATCGGCAGCCCGGAGGCCATCGCCTCCATCGTGGCGATCGACTGGAGCTCGGCGATCGAGGCGATCACGAAGACGCTGGCGCGTGAGAGCACCGCGCGCAGCTCCTCGTCGGACGTGCGCCCGTGGAAGGTGACGCGCTCGTCGAGGCCGAGCTGGTGGACCAGCTGCTCGAGGTTGCGGCGCTGGTCGCCGTTGCCGACGATGTCGAAGGTCACGTCGAGCGCCGGGTCGAGGCGGGCGAGCGCGTGCAGCACGACGTCGATCTGCTTCTCGGTCGTGAGGCGCCCCACGAACACCATGCGGTTCGCGTCGCGCGGTGTGAGATCGGGCGTGTAGTTGCTCGCGTCGATGCCGCAGCTCACCGGCACGACTCCGTCGATGGCGATGGTCGCCTCGAGGAAGTCGGCGGCCTTGCGCGTCGGGGTGGTGACGGCGCGAGCCATGTCGAGAGTGCGCTTCGCGTCGTCCCAGGCGAGCTTGACGACCACCTTGTCGAGCACCGGCGGCAGGGTGGTGAAGTCGACGATGTTCTCGGCCATCACGTGGTTGGTCGCGACGATCGGGATGCCGCGCTTGCGCGCCTCCCGGGCGAGGCCGCGGCCGATCACGATGTGCGACTGGATGTGCACGACGTCGGGCTTGACCTCGTCGAGCACCCGCCGGGCGTGGTGCTTCGACATCCACGGGAGCACGAACGTGAGCCAATCGTGCGGGTACCAGCGCCACGACGGCAGGCGGTGCATCGTCAGAGGCTGACCCTCGATCACCTCGGTGAAGCGACCGTGCGCGCGGTGGGTGGCGCTGGGCGCCATCACGTGCACGTCGTGGCCGCGCGCCACCAGGCCGGCGGCGAGGCGCTCGGCGAAGCGGGCGGCGCCGTTGACGTGAGGGAGGAACGTGTCTGCGCCGATGAGCACGGTGAGACGATCCGGTCGGCCGGCGGTGGCGCCGGCGGGCGGGGTGTCGGAGGTCGCGGGGGGAGTCACGGGATCGGTGGCTGCCTATCTCTGCGGCGGCCGTGCGCGGTCTGCAGGGCCGCTTCAACTCTACCCGAGCGCCTCAGCGGTGCCCCGGAGCCCGCACCCGGTGCACCGGCATCCGCCTACGCTGGAACCATGCCACGACTGCACGCCGACGCCGACCCGACCCTGTGGGTCCCGGTGACCGGTTCGCTCGGGTGGCGCGGGCGCCGGCATCGCAAGGCGGCGATCCGGATGCTGCTCGCCCAGGCCGGCGGAGGCTCCGGCGGTCGCGCCGGCGGAGTGACGGCATGGGCGATGAGCCAGGCCGCCCCGCTGCTCATGCGCCGGGCAGACGGGCGGGTGCTCGTCTGGGTGTGGAAGGACGCTCCCGACCTCCTCGTGGTGATGGCGAACGTGCAGGAGCTCACCCCGCAGCTGCGCACCGCGCGGGCGATGATGCCGATGGAGTACGACGATACCGAGACGTTCCGGAGCCCCTACCTCGGCATCGGCGAGAAGCTCGCCATGCCGCTTCCGCCGGGGCCGGCGACCCCGCCGTTCGCGACGTACACCTGGGACACCGGCACCCATCTCGTGAGCGTCACGGCCGTCTGCGCGGACCGGGAGCGCTTCGGCACGGTCATCGGCGCCGTCGACGACCTCGCACGCACTCTGCGCTTCGCCGACGATCTCGCCATCGGCGAGTCCGCCGAGGTGCTGCGCATCGACCCCGCCTGAATTCGCAAAGAAACCCTCCCACCGCCGGAGCGCGAGCGATACGCTCGGCACGTCAGCCGCACCAGCGAAGGGGACAACAAATGGCCGAATTCCGCTACGGGCCCGTGGAGCTCTATCTCGTGGGCTTCGAGGGCGATCGCCCCGATCCCGGCGTCATCGCCGCCCTCAACAAGCAGGTCAGCGGCGGTCACGTCCGGCTGCTCGACTTCGTGCTCGTCTCGAAGTCCGAAGACGGCGAAGTGACGATCATCGAGGTCGACGACGACGAAGAGGAATACGGTCTCGACCTGGTCGTCGACGCGGTCGGGATCACCGGCGAGGAGGACATCGCCGACCTCGCCGATGTCGTGCCCCCTGGTGGGTCCGCCCTCGTCGTGGCCCTCGAGCTCGTGTACCAGCGTGCTCTCGCCGAGAGCGTCGTCGCGTCCGGCGGCGTCCTCCTCAGCTACGAACGCATCCCCGCCCCGGTCGTGAATGCGATCGCGGACGCCGCCGAAAGTGAAGGAGAGCAGGAATGATCCGTCGAATGGGACGCCCCGGCCTGATCGGGCTCGCGGCGCGCACGGCCGTCGTCGCGGGCACCGCCAACGCCGTCTCCGGCGCGATGAACGACTCGCGCCAGCGCAAGGCGCAGGACCAGTACGAGCAGGAGCAGTACCAGGCCGCGCAGCAGCAGGCTGCGATGCAGCAGGCTGCTCAGCAGGCCGTCGCCCAGCACGCGGCGGCTCAGCAGTACGCCGCACCGCCGGCACCGCCTGCGCCGGCCGCACCGACCGTCGACATCGTCGCCGAGCTGCAGAAGCTCGCCGCCCTCAGGGACGCGGGCGTGCTCGACGACGCCGAGTTCGCCGCAGCGAAGGCCCGGCTGCTCTCGTAGTCGGACCCCTCAGACCGGATGGCCGCGTCGCGGTCATCCGGTCTGGTCTGCGCCCGCCGCGGCCGGGTCGCCCGACAGCCAGCGCAGCCACCGCTTGCCCTGGTCGCCTTCGAGCACCAGTGCACGCACGAGCAGCGTGAGCGGGATCGAGAGGATCGCACCGAGCGGGCCGATGATGAACGTCCAGAAGATCACCGAGAAGAAGCTCAGCGTCAGACTCAGGTTCACCGCGTCGCTCACGAACTTCGGCTGGATCAGCACCTGCAGCGTGACGTTCACCACGCAGTAGATCGCGATGACGGCGAGCATCATGGGCCAGCCGCCGACCACGAGCGCCAGCAGCGCCGGCGGGATGAGGCCGAGCACGAAGCCGATGTTCGGCACGAAGTTCGTCACGAACGCCAGGATCGCCCAGACCGCCGGGGCGGGCACGCCCAGCGCCCACAGGGCGAGGCCGTCGATGATCGCGACGATGAGCCCGAAGATCGCGTTGACGACGTAGTAGCGCCGCACTCCGCTGTTGAAGGACTGGAAGCGTCGCACCGTCGGACGCACCGCTGCGCCGAACGCCGCCTCGGCGCGCGAGTAGCGGGCACCGTCCGCCGCCATGAAGATCACGTACGCGACCACGAAGAAGAAGGCCGTCAGGACGCCCAGCACCGTGCCTCCCAGAGACGCGGCGAACGAGGCTATGGTGCCCGGATCGAGGAGGGATGCTGTCGCGTCGGCAGCCTGCTCGTCCAGCCCGAGCGACTGCAGCCAGCTCAGCAGCGCGGATGCGGTCGCCTTCAGCTCGTCGGCGAAGTCGGCGACGAGGCGTACGAACTGCGTGCCCGCGAACCAGAGCAGCAGCAGCATGAACAGGAGGATCAGGTAGGCCACGACGATCACCGCGGTCGTCGCCGCCCAGCGCGGCCAGCCTGCCCGCTCCAGCGGATGCCGCACAGGGTGGCAGATGATCACGATCACCGCGGCCAGGGCGAGCGGCCCGACCAGCTCCCGCGCGAAGGAGAGCCCGGCGAGGGCGATCACGGCGGCGGCGAGCCCGATCAGCACCCGCAGCGTCGGCGACAGGACGGGGGGCGTCGGCAGAGTGGGTTCGGCGCGCTTCACGCGGCCAGGCTAGCCGCCGCGGCGGCGTCCTGCTCGAGCGCGGCGGCGTTGCGGATGAACAGCACGATCCACGTGAACACGAGGATGCCGGCGACCAGTTCGACCGCCGTCAGCGTGTAGAACCCGACCGCGAAGAAGACGGCGAGCAGCACGATGACCGCGACGAAGAGCCAGCCGAGCATGATGAACACCCGCGGCATGCCGGGGATCCAGTGGTTGAGGCGCACGATCAGCACGGCGAAGGCGACGACCATGCCCGACGCGACCGCGGTGTGCAGCGCGAAGAACTGGTCGACCGGGAAGACGCCGACCAGGCCGAGGAAGACGCCGACCACGACGAGGCAGGTGCGGACGCTCCGCAGGCCGGTCGGATGCGGGGTCGGGATGCCCTTGGTCGCGCTGCGCGCCAGGGTGGTGACCAGGACGCCCGCGACGATGAGCGTGAGGTTGAACGCCATGGCCGAGAGGTCGTCGGTCATCCCGAGCGCGCTCAGGTTCTCCTTCCACCACTGCGGGTCGCTCGCCGTGAGCATGCTGGCGATGACCCCCTCGGTGAGGAAGACCGCCAGCACGATGGCCAGCAGCTGCAGATCCATGTGCGTCGCGGAGTAGAACGCGAGATACGCGCTGAGGGCCGCGGCTGCGCCGGCCAGGATCAGCACGGCGAGCGGGAAGACCTCGGCCCCGATGAACGCCTGCTCCATGATGACCGCGAGCAGCGTCCAGGTCAGCAGGGCGATGACCGCGTGCGCGAAGCCGAGCGCGACGACGTCGACCACGTCGAGGAAGCCGACCCGCCCCTTGGCCGCCGACGCGTGCAGCAGGTAACGGCCTGCGACGAACGCGAGGAACACGGTGACCGCGGAGGCGACCGCTGCGAACTGCCCGACCGAGTTCGGCCCGGCGATGGGGGCCGCGGCGAACCGGAACGAGAGGAGCGCGACGGCTGCGGAGACCACGAAGGAGAGCGCCCCGACGGAGAGGGCGAGGGACTCGAGCGATCTCTCGCTCGAGCTGTCGATGGCGGCGAGGGTCCCGCGCGACTGACGGCGGCTGACAGGTGACGGAGAGGTGCTCACGCGTTGACAGTAGCGCCGACGCGCCGATGTGGACCGCAAATGCCTGGTGACGCGCGAGCGGCGGGCAATACAGTGATCACATGTCCGACACGGGGAGTCTGCTCGGGTCTCCCACGCGAGGCCACCTGATCGCCCTGACGGTGCCCGCCTTGCTCATCGGCCTGATCTCCGGCGGGATGCTGGCGCTCGTCGACGTCATCGCCCACGGCATCCAGCACGTCCTCTGGGAGACCCTCCCGCACGCATGGGGCGCTGACCCCGATTCCGGCTGGTGGATCTTCGGCACCCTCACGGTGATCGGCGTGCTCGTCGGGCTCGTGATCTGGCTCGTCCCAGGGCACGCGGAGCCTGATTCGGCCACCGTCGAGCTGGCGGTGCCCCCGCAGCCGCTGTGGGCCGTGCCCGGCATCGCGCTCGCGACCGTGCTCACCCTCGCCGGTGGCGTGAGCCTCGGCCCGGAGGGGCCGATCATCGCGATCAACGTGTCGCTGTGCGCATGGCTGATGACGCGCCTGTGGCACGCGTTCCCGCCGCAGCTGGCGGTGATCCTCGCGTCCTCCGCCACGATCGGCGCGCTGTTCGGCACGCCGGTCGCCGCCGCGCTCGTGCTCACCGGCACCCTCGCCGCACTGCCGGGCAAGGGCTCGCTGTGGGATCGCCTGTTCCTCCCGCTGGTGTCGGCGGCGGCGGGCGCGATGATCAGCAACCTGCTCGGCGCAGGCATGGGCGAGCTCGGCGGATTCGGGGAGTACACGCCGCGGCCGATCGACCTGCTCTGGGGTGCGATCATCGCGACGGTGTCTGCGGCGTTCGGGCTGATCGCCGTCTACGGACTTCCGGTGCTGCACCGGTTCGCCCGCCGCGTGCTGCGGCATCGCTTCCTCGTCCCCGCCGTCGGCGGCGTGCTCCTCGGAATCCTCGGCGCGATCGGGGGCCCGATCACGCTGTTCAAGGGCCTCGACCAGAGCGCGACGCTCCTCGCCGCGCACGATGAGGTCACCGGCTGGCAGCTCGTCGTGATCCTCGTGGTCAAGATGGCCGCGCTGCTCGTCGCCGCCGCGTTCAGCTTCCGCGGCGGCCGGGTGTTCCCCGCCGTCTTCCTCGGAGTGGCTGCCGGGATGCTGGGGCAGGTGCTCCTGCCGGACACGCCCCTGTCGCTGGCGGTCGCCGCCGGAGTGATCGGCCTGACCCTCGCGATCGCGCGGGACGGCTGGATCGCCCTGTTCGTCGCCGTCGCCATGGTCGGCGACGTCAGCATGCTGCCCGTGCTGTGCGTGATCATCCTCCCCGCCTGGCTGGTGGTGACCGCCTCGCCCGACATGATCGTCGAAGAGCACGAGCCAGCGACGGGTGTCCGAGCGTGACGCCGAACGCGTTCGAGACGGGCTGGGCGGGCCCGCAGTCGCGGGCGTCGCGGGTCGAGGAGGGGCGGCAGGCACGCAGCGCGGTCGCTCGCAGCTCGCTCTCGCAGCTCGGCACCGGGCCCCGTGACCCGCTCGGCATCATCGCGGCGCAGAACTCCACCCGCCTCCCCGACCTGATCGCGCTGCGCACGGAGCGGATGTCGGCGAGCCCGTTCGCGTTCTATCGCGGCAGCGCGGCGCTGATGGCGGCCGATCTCGCGCGAGGGCCGTCGTCGGGCATCTCGGTCGCCTCCTGCGGAGACGCGCACCTCGCCAACTTCGGCTTCTACGCCTCTCCGCAGCGCACGCTCGTGTTCGACGTCAACGACTTCGATGAGGCCGCGTGGGCGCCCTGGGAGTGGGACGTCAAGCGCCTGGTCACCAGCGTCGTCATCGCGGGCGAGGCGACGGCCCGCGATGAGGTCGCCGTGCGCGAGGCCGCACTGTCGGCCGTGCGGACGTATGCGCGGGTGATCGCCGCGGCCATCGAGCGCACCCCGCTCGAGCGCTACTACTCCAACCTCACCCCCGCTGACGCGATGCGCACCCTCGACCGCAGATCGCGCGCGGCCCTCAAGGCCGCCATGGCGGATGCCGAGCGGCGGACGACCGAGCGTGCGGCCCGACGGATCACCGCGCCCGCTGAGAACGGGCGGCTCGTGTTCGTGGAGAACCCGCCGACCATGACCCATGTCGAGGACGAGCTCGAAGACCGTCTGCAGGAGCTCATCGACCGATACCGCGACACGGCCAACGTCGACATCAAGATGATCCTGACCCACTACGCCGTGTCCGACGCCGCACGGCGAGTGGTCGGCGTCGGCAGCGTCGGCACGCGCTGCTTCCTCGTGGTCCTCCAGGACGGGGACGGGAGCGCACTGCTGCTGCAGGCGAAGGAGGCGGGCCGCAGCGTGCTCGTCCAGTACGGCGGCACCGAGCAGCCGCCGGCGTTCCACTCGGTCGTCGAACAGTCCGGCGAGGGCGCCCGGGTCGTCGCGCTGCAGCGGATCCTGCAGTCGGTGTCCGATCCGTTCCTCGGGCACCTGCGGGCGCTCCGGGGCGACATGTACGTGCGGCAGTTCCACGACATGAAGGGCGGCATCGACGCCGAGACGCTCGAGGACGCGCCGTTCCTGCGCTACGCGAATGCCTGCGCGTCCAGCCTGGCCCGCGCTCATTCGCAGTCGGTCCACGCGGCGAATGTGGCGGGCTACATCGGCAACGGCCGCGTGATCGGCGAGTCGATCCTCGAGTGGGCATACGACTACGCCGCCGTATCCCGAGCCGACTACGACGCCTTCATCGCCGCGCAGAGCTGACATATTCGCTCTGGAGCTGCCGGTGCCTCCCGTGGTGTACTGAATCTGCGCGGCGACCACTCGAGCGCCGTGCGGACGGAGTCGAATGTCCACTGCGCGACGCCCTTCCCTGCACCGCTGGCTCGCCGTGGCGGCCGCGGCGATCGTGGTGGGCGCCGGCGCGGTGACAGTCGAGACGACGGTCGCTCCGCCCGCGCACGCTGCCTACCCCGGCACATTCAACCCGTTCTCGATGAGCGGCGGCTTCACGGTCTATGCGCGCGAGGACGCGCTGCTGCAGAACCAGGAGACGGAGGGCAGCATCGCCGTCGGCGGCGTCTCCACCGTGCAGGGTTCGAGCGGCCAGTACACGATCATCCACGTCGCGGCGGGTACGGGGGACTACACGCTCCCGACCGTCGACGGCGACCCGACCAGGTATCTGGTCGGCAGCCACAGCCCGGACAGCACGAACATCCTCGCCGTCACGAGCGCCGGCACCTCCGACCCCGCGCTGTGGGGCGACGTGAAGATGGTCCAGCGCGACGGCCCCTGGCAGGCGTTCGGCCGCGCCGACTGGATCCGGCTCAACGAGAATCCGTCGAACGCCGACCAGACCCCGCTCATCGACGCGACCCATCAGACATATCCCGCGAGCGCCGCTCCCCCCTCGGGCCCCGCGGGGAACACCAGCGTCTACACCGCGAACACGGGTCCCACCGCCGTCGCCGACTACGTCGAAGCCAACGCCGAGGCATCGTACGACGACGCCGCCAGCTGCCTGGACGGCCTCTCCACGGTCGGCAACCCGGTCGGCGTGGCAGAGGATGCCGGCAGCCGCGTGGTGCTCGATCCGCTCAGCCCTGACCAGCCGAACGTCGTCGATTACGCGGACATCGCCGGCACCGCGCTCATCCAGTACTCGCCCGGTCCGACGCCCGGTGCCGCGAACCCGCTCATCATCCGGGTCCCGGCCGGAACGACGACGGTCATCGGCGCACGCAGCGACCCGCAGGGCGAGTACTCCCCCTACATCCTGTGGGACCTGTCCGCGCTCACCGGCGACGTCGCCGTCACCGCGGCCGAAGCACGGATCGACGGATCCATCTACGCTCCGGAGGCGTCGGTCACCGTCACCGCGGCCCCCCTGGACGGACAGGTGCTCGGTCGGGAAGTGACGATCCGCGGTGGCGAGGTGCACTCGTTCTTCTTCGCCGGCGAGATCAGCTGCGAGGCCGACAGCGGCACCTTTGCCGTGAGCAAGGCGATCGACGGGATCGATGAGGAGGATGTCCCCGCCGGCACCACCTTCACCGTGAACTACACGGCGACCGCTCCCGACGGCACCGTGAGCGTCGGCACCCTCGAGGTGCCGGCCGATGGGAGCGCCGTCGCGGCGGGCGAGCAGTTCGCGATCGGCACGTCGGTGCAGTTCGAGGAGGTGCAGCCGGAGAGCATTCCGGGATACGAGTGGGGCACAGCGACCATCTCGCCGAATCCGCTCATCGTGGGCGCGGGCTCCGCCGAGGTGGTCGTGACCAACACCGCGACCGAGCTGACCGGCACGTTCAGCGTCGCGAAGACGACAGAGGACCCCTTCGGCGGCACCCCTGGCGCGCCCTCGGCCGCGAGCGTTCCGGTCGACTGGGTGGCCACGCTCGGTTCGGAGGAGATCGGCGCGGGCACGCTGGACGTGCCGTTCGACGGCACCCGCGTCGAGGTGGGCCAGGACTTCCCCCTCGGCACGCGCGTCACCCTCACCGAGGATCGCACCGGCATCGACCCGCCGGACGGCTACGTCTGGACGCGAGCGACCTGGGACCCGGGCAGCACGATCATCATCGGGGAGGACGACGAGTCCATCGCGGTGACGCTCACCAACACCGTCGTGCCGATCCCCGATGAGGAGGACCGGCTGATCACGATCGCGAAATCGGTCGAGGGCGCTGCCGCCGACCCGGCTTTCGCCTACGCAGTGAGCTACAACACCGACACCGCGGGCACCCGCACCACCCGAGCACTCGATGTCGGTCGACCCGTCCTGCTCGACGACGTCGCGCAAGACGTCGCAGTGCTGGACTTGGCCGAGCTCCTGCCGACGTTCAACGGCGACCCCGTCGATCCTGCCCTCTTCGAGGTGCCCGTCATCGAGGTGACCGCCGGCGGGACGACGACCGAGTACCGCCCGGAGAACTTCGAAGGCGCCGGCCCGCTCGCGACCGCCATCGTCGAGATCCCGCTGCCGCCGACGGGGATCATCGGCATCACCGTGCGCAACACCCTCCAGCAGGGCACCTTCGAGCTGTCGAAGGAGTTCGAGGGCATCGACGACGACGACCTTCCTGGTCTCGAGTTCACGGTCGGATGGACCGCCGTGACGCCCACCGGCGACGTGCAGACCGGCACCGTGCGCCTGCCTGCTGACGGCACCCCGGTCACCCCGGTGGACGCTGCGGGCGATCCCCTCCTCTTCCCCTTCGGCACGACGATTTCGTTCGATGAGCAGGAGGCTCCGCGAGTGAGGTCGGTGCAGTGGCTGGAGGCGACATTCGACCCGGAGCAGCTCGTCATCGGTGAGGGAGGTGCCGCGACCGTCTCCTCCACCCTCACGAATACCGCGGACACGCTCGTCGGCACGTTCGCGGTCGCCAAGGACCTCGCCGGGATCGACGCCGACGAGCTGCTGACCGACTCCTTCGCCGTCGACTACACGGCGTGGGAGCCGGACCGCACCGTGACCGCCGGCCGCTTCGAAATCCCCGCCGACGGCACACCGACCGAGCCGACCCGCCCCGACGGCACTCCGATCGAGTTCCCCGTCGGCACGATCGTGCGGCTCTTCGAGGAGGAGCCCGACCCGGACGCACTGCCGCCGGGCTTCGCCTGGGCGGAGTCGACGTGGAGCCCCGGCAACACGCTGACGATCCGCGGCGACCAGACCGCGGTGCTTCACGTCACCAACAACGTCCAGGAGCTCACCCGGTGGGCGATCACGAAGACCGTCGAGGGCGACGGCGCGGCGACGATCCCGACGGACACGGCGTTCCCGGTGGACTGGTGGTGGGATTACGACCCCCAGAACCCGGTGGAGCTGGAGCAGGACGTGGTGCTGATCTCACCCTGGTTCCCGGTGAACTCCATCATCGAGGCGCGTGAGCAGGCTCTGCCCGACATCCCCGGGGTGGAGTGGGGAACGCCCGTCTGGACCGTCGACGGGGAGGTGCTCGTCCCCGACGATGAGGGCAAGGTCGTGCTGCCCATGACAGCGACCCACGACGAGGACGACATCGCCCGGCTCACGCTCGTCAACACCGCCGACCGGGCGCCCACACCGACCCCCACCCCCACCCCTGAGGAGGGTGCGGGCGGCGTGCTCCCGACCACGGGCGGCACCGGCGTGGTGCCGATCGTGCCGGTCCTCGCCGCGGCCATGATCCTTCTCGGCCTGGCGCTTACGATCCGCCGGCGTCGTCAGTCGGCCTGATCGTCCTCACGCGGTGCGTCCGCGACCGGTCGCCACAGCACCACCTCGGTCGCGCGGCGCACCCGCACTCCCTGCCGCAGGGGGATGACGCCGCCGCTCGGGCCGGCCGCGAACACGCGCGCTCCGGGCCGGCGCTCGATCTCGGTGCGCACCCGCGCCTCGAGATCGCGCACCCGCAGGTCGAGCTCGCGCACGCGGGCCTCGAGCTCGAGGATCCGCACGATCGCCGGCAGCCCGATCCCCTCGGCCGACATCCGCGCGACCTCGCGCAGCTGCCCGATGTGCCGCAGGGAGTAGCGGCGCGAGCCGCCCCGGGTGCGCTCGGGCACGACCAGTCCCAGGCGGTCGTACTGGCGCAGCGTCTGCGGGTGCATTCCCGACAGGTCGGCCGCGACGGCGATCGCGAAGATCGGCGCGTCCTCGTCGAGACCCTCGGGCATGCTCATCACCTTCTCAGCCGCGCGCCTTCGACATGAGGTCGGCGCGCGGGTTCTCCTTGGGCTCCAGCTCGTGGAAGCGCTGCAGCGCCTCACGTGCCTGATCGTCCAGATGCGACGGCACCGCGACCTGCACCTCGGCGAGGAGGTCTCCGGTGCCCTTGCTCGTCTCGACTCCTCGGCCCTTCACGCGCAGGACGCGGCCCGAGGGCGTGCCCGGGGCGACACGCAGCTTCACGGGGTCGCCTCCGAGCGTCGGCACCTCGATGGTCGCGCCGAGAGCGGCTTCCGTGAAAGTGACCGGCACCGTCACGCGGAGGTTCAGTCCGTCGCGCGTGAAGACGGGATGCGGTCGCACCGTCACCGAGACGACGATGTCGCCCTGCTCGCCGCCGTCCGGCGACGGGCGCCCACGCCCGCGCAGACGGATCTTCTGCCCGTCCGAGACGCCGGCGGGGATCTTGATCTTGAACGGCACGCCGTCCTCGCCCTGCAGCGTGATCGTGTCGCCCTTGGTGGCCGTGACGAAGTCGATCGTCGTGCGCGCGGTGACATCCGCGCCGCGCTGCGGGCCGCCGTAGCCGCGGTAGCCGCCGGTCGGCTGCCCGAACCGGCCGCTGCCGAAGTTTCCGCCCTGCTGCTGGTTGAACATGGAGAAGATGTCGTCGAAGTCCTGCGGGCTCTGGCGTGCGCCGCGGCCCTGGCCGAACATGCTGAAGACGTCCTCGAAGCCGCCGGCGCCCTGGCCGCCCGCCGTGAAGCGGGCGCCCGATCCCATCGCGCGGATCTGGTCGTACTCGGTGCGCTGCTCCTTGTCGGAGAGCACCGAGTACGCCTCGCTGATCTCCTTGAACTTCGCCTCCGCAGCCGCATCCCCCGGATTGGAATCCGGGTGATACTTGCGCGCGAGCTTGCGGTACGCCTTCTTCAGGTCGGCGTCCGAGACGTTCTTCGCGACACCGAGCGTCGTATAGAAGTCCTTGTCGAACCAGTCCTGGCTGGCCATGCTCCTCCTCAGTCCCCTCAGTCCGCCGGGACGGCCACGACGACCTTCGCCGGTCGCAGCTCGACGGCGCCGAGGCGGTAGCCCACCTCGACGACCTCGAGGACGGTCGGCTCGGTCACGCCCGGTGTGGGGGCCTGGAAGATGGCCTCGTGCTGCTGCGGGTCGAACGCCTCTCCGGCCTCGCCGTACGACACCACGCCGAGGCGGTCGGCGACGGCGCGCACCTTGTCGGCGATCGCCGCGAACGGCGTGCCCTGCTCGAGGTCGCCGTGCTTGTCCGCGCGGTCGAGATCGTCGAGCACCGGAAGCAGGCCTTTGACGACCTCGCCCTGCGCGCGCTCCTTCTCCAGCTCGCGCTGGTCCTCGGTGCGGCGACGGTAGTTGGCATATTCGGCCTGCAGTCGCTTGAGGTCGTTGAGCAGGGCCGACTCGAGGTCGGCCAGCACAGCATCCTCCGCTGCAGCATCCACGTTCTGGGACGTGCCCAGGATGTCGTCGACGGTGAGCTCCTCCTCCTGCGACTCAGGGTCGGAAGCCTGCGCTTCCGACCCCTCGTCACCGGGAAGGACCTCGTCGCCGTCGTCCGGCTGGAAGTCCTTGTTCATCAGTCCTTCTTCTCATCCTCGTCGTCGACGACCTCTGCGTCGATGACATCCTCGTCGGATGCCGGCTGCGCGTCGCCCTCCGGGGCCTGCCCAGCGGCGTCCCCGTCGGCCGCGGCGGCCTGGCTCGACGCGTAGATCGCCTCGCCCAGCTTGCCCTGGCTCTGGTTCAGCTTCTCGAACGCGGCCTTGACCGCGTCGTCGTCATCGCCGGCCAGCGCCGTCTTCAGCGCGTCGACGTCGCCCTGGACCTCGGACTTGACGTCCTCGGGCAGCTTGTCGTCGTTGTCCTTGATGAGCTTCTCGATCGAGTACGAGAGGGTCTCCGCCTGGTTGCGCACCTCGGCGGCCTCACGGCGCTTCTTGTCCTCCGCGGCGTTCTCCTCCGCCTCGCGGACCATGCGCTCGATGTCCTCCTTGGGCAGCGACGAGCCGCCCGTGATGGTCATCGACTGCTCCTTGCCGGTGCCCTTGTCCTTCGCGGACACGTGCACGATGCCGTTCGCGTCGATGTCGAAGGTGACCTCGACCTGCGGGATGCCGCGCGGCGCCGGCGCGATGCCGGTGAGCTCGAACGTGCCCAGCGGCTTGTTGTCGCGGGTGAACTCGCGCTCGCCCTGGAAGACCTGGATCGCGACCGACGGCTGGTTGTCGTCGGCGGTCGTGAAGGTCTCGCTGCGCTTGGTCGGGATGGCCGTGTTGCGCTCGATGAGCTTGGTCATGATGCCGCCCTTGGTCTCGATGCCGAGGCTCAGAGGGGTGACGTCGATGAGCAGAACGTCCTTGCGCTCGCCCTTGAGGACACCGGCCTGGAGGGCGGCGCCCACGGCGACGACCTCATCCGGGTTCACGCCCTTGTTGGCGTCCTTGCCGGTCTCCTGCTTGACGAGCTCGGCGACCGCAGGCATGCGGGTCGAGCCGCCGACGAGGACGACGTGGTCGATGTCGGCGACCTTGATGCCGGCCTCGCGGATGACGTCCTGGAACGGCTTCTTGGTCCGGTCGAGCAGGTCCTTGGTGAGGTCCTCGAACTTGGCACGCGTGATCGTCTCGCTCAGCGACACGGGGCCCGACTCGGTCAGCGACAGGTACGGCAGGTTGACGCTGGTCGATGCGGAGCTGGAGAGCTCCTTCTTCGCCTGCTCCGCGGCCTCCTTGAGGCGCTGCAGCGCGATCTTGTCGCCCGAGACGTCGACGCCGGTGGTGTCCTTGAACTGCTTGATCAGGTAGTCGACGACCCGCTGGTCCCAGTCGTCGCCGCCGAGGCGGTTGTCGCCCGCGGTCGAGCGCACCTGGATGGTCGAGAAGTCGTCGTCCTTGCCCACCTCGAGCAGCGAGACGTCGAACGTGCCGCCACCGAGGTCGAAGACGAGGATGAGCTCGTCCTCCTTGCCCTTGTCGAGTCCGTACGCCAGCGCGGCCGCGGTGGGCTCGTTGATGATGCGCAGGACGTTGAGGCCCGCGATCTCGCCGGCCTCCTTGGTGGCCTGGCGCTCGGCGTCGTTGAAGTAGGCGGGGACGGTGACGACAGCATCCGTCACCGTGTCACCGAGGTACTGCTCGGCGTCGTGCTTGAGCTTCGCGAGGATGCGCGCCGAGATCTCCTGCGGCGTGTACTTCTTGCCCTCGACGTCGAACTTCCAGTCGGTGCCCATGTGGCGCTTGACGGATGCGACGGTGCGGTCGACGTTGGTGACGGCCTGGCGCTTGGCCGTCTCTCCGACGAGCACCTCGCCGTCCTTGGTGTACGCGACCACCGACGGGGTGGTGCGGAAGCCTTCGGCGTTCGCGATGACCTTGGGCTCGCCGCCCTCGAGGACGCTCACGACGGAGTTCGTCGTACCCAGGTCGATTCCCACAGCACGTGCCATGTTGTTCTCCTTCTCGTGGATCAGTCTGCTCGCGGTCCACCCGACGGGTTGAGCCGCGATGACTCAACGTTAGCGCGGTCATTTCCGAGTGTCAAACGAAGTTGAGTCGACTCATATCAACTTCGCAGGATGCTGCGACCACAGCCGTCAGAGCGAGTGCGCCAGCGTCTGCAGCGCGACGACCGCGAGGCCCAGGGCCACGAGCACGACGAGCACCAGCAGCTGCTTCCACCACTGCAGCCGGGAGCGGCGGACGGCGAACCATCCGATCACGCCCAGGGTGACGATGTAGACGATCGTGCCCGCCCGCAGCGCCCCCACCAGCCCGATGACGTCGAGCCAGGCGAGGAGGAGCAGCACGGCGGGGGTGATCACGGTGCTCAGCGCGCCCCCGGCGATCCGCAGCAGGATCGCCATGTCCACCCTGGTCGGGAACTCCTGATGCACCGCGAGGTGCGAGATGACGTCCGAGACGAAGCCGGCGAGCGTGATGCCGAGCACGCCGAGGAGCAGCGCGAGGAAGGCGTGCCGTGCGTCGTGGTCGTCGTCCGCGGAGACGACGAGCACGATCGCGAGCCCCGTGAAGGTCGCGTAGACGCGCTCTTTGAAGTACATGACGAACGCGTCCTCGTGGCCGTCGAGCGCTTCCAGATGCTCGCGGGTCCGGGCGGTGCGCCCGCGCGGCCGGCCGGCTCCTGGGCGTGTCCGGTCGGTCATGTCGTCTCCGTCCTGCCGGTCCGAGGATAGCCTGAGCGTGCGCCGCGACGCCGCGGCACCGCATCCCGCCACCGCTGTACATCGAAGGGCCCCACTATGACGGACGTGACGGAGGTCCCTCGCAAGCAGGTCGTCTCGTGGGCGGTGTGGGACTGGGCGACGCAGCCGTTCAACTCCGTCATCCTCACGTTCGTGTGGGTGTCGCTCTACCTGGTCTCCGACAGCTTCCTGCCGGCCGACGTCGCCGCTCAGAACGCCGACGACAGCCTCGTCTGCTCCCGCGCCGCGGACGCCGCGAGCGCGTACTGCCAGGGGCTGTCCGATCTGACCGAGTGGTACGGCTGGATCACCTTCGCCGCCGGCATCCTCGTGCTCCTGCTCGCGCCGGTACTCGGCCAGCGCGCGGACGCGTCGGGCAGCAAGAAGCGCTGGGTGATGGGCGCCACCATCGCGCTCGCGCTCGCCCAGTTCGCCCTCTTCTTCGTCCTGGCCGACCCGCAGTACTTCTGGTACGGCGCGATCGTCGTCGCGCTCGGGTCGGTCGCCTCCGAGATCGCCGGGGTCAACTACAACGCGATGCTGCTCGAGGTGTCGACTCCGCGCACCATCGGCCGCGTCAGCGGTCTCGGCTGGGGACTCGGGTACATCGGCGGCATCCTCGCACTCGTCATCGTCGTGGTGCTGAACCAGCTCGACTGGTTCGGCCTCGATGTGTCGGACGGACTCGCCTACCGGCTCATCGCCGTCGGCGCGGCCGTGTGGACGATCGTGTTCGCGCTGCCCTTCTTCCTGAACGTGCCGGAGGCCCCTGCACGCCTCGATCGGCCGCGGGTCGGCTTCTTCGAGAGCTACGTGGTGCTCGTCAAGGACATCAAGGGCCTGTTCGACCACCACCGCGCGACGTTCTGGTTCCTGATCGCGAGCGCCGTCTACCGCGACGGGCTCGCGGGCGTCTTCGCGTTCGGCGGGGTGCTCGCCGCCGTCTCGTTCGGCTTCTCCCCGAACGAGGTCATCATCTTCGGCATCGCGCTCAACCTCGTCGCGGGCATCTCGACGATCATCGCGGGCCGCCTCGACGACCGCTTCGGGGCGCGGGCGGTGATCGTGACCGCGCTGACCGTGCTGATCGTCAGCGCGCTGTTCGTGTTCGTGTTCCGCGAGGAGGGCAAGACGATCTTCTGGATCGGCGGCATCGTCCTCTCCGCCGCGGTCGGCCCGGCGCAGGCGTCGAGTCGGGCGCTGCTGACCCGCGTCGCCCCCGACAACATGCAGGGCGAGGTGTTCGGCCTGTACGCCACGACCGGCCGCGTGATGAGCTTCCTCTCGCCGCTGCTGTGGGCGCTGTTCATCGGATGGTTCGGCGCCACCCACTTCGGCATCCTCGGGCTCGTGATCATCCTCGCGCTCGGGCTCGGGATGCTGCTGCTCGTGAAGCTGCCCCCGCACCAGCAGCTGCGCGACGGCACGGCCTCGGCCACCGCCTCGCAGGTCTGACGAGGAGCCGGCTCAGCCCTGCGGCTCGCGCCGCATCGTCACGTGCGGGATGTCGTCCTCGACGAACGGCTGACCGGTGACGACGAACCCGAACCGCGCGTACCAGGACGCGAGGTGCTCCTGGGCGTCCAGGACGATCGGATGCCGTGGCCACCGCTCGTCGGCCCGCGAGACGGCGCGGGTCATCAGCTCGGCCGCGATGCCCCTGCCCCGCGCGGACGGCACGGTCGCGACGCGACCGATGCGCGCAGCATCCGGTCCTCGATCGTGCAGCAGACGGAGCGTCGCGAGCACGTCGGCACCCTGCGTCGCCCAGAACAGCTCGGTGTCGCGTTCGATGTCGCGACCGTCGAGCTCGGGATATGCGGCCGTCTGCTCGACCACGAAGACGCGGACGCGCAGCCACAGGAGCCGGTAGAGGGTCTCCGGCTCGATGTCGCGGACTGCCGCGCGGTGGTACTGGACGGTCACAGCACCCAGGCTACGTGACCGCGCGGTACCGGTGCGGTACCGATCCTCTCGCGGCGGCGCGCGGAGGGGTGTTAGGTGTGAGATCCATCCCGCCTGTCACCGAAGGGACACCGCCATGCCTGCACGGATCCTGATCTCCGCCGCGGTCGCCGCGCTCGCTCTCGCGTCGGCATTCGTCCTCGCCGCCCCGGCCGCGTCGGACGTCGCGACCGACCCGCCGGGGGATCACTCCAGGGTCGACGGCGACAGCACACCCGATGCCGCGTCACCCCAGGATGTGGCGAGCGGTGGTCACACCACCAGCTTCGTCCCGATCGCCCCGTGCCGACTGGTGGACACGGCGAACGCGACGGCGGGAAACCTGAAGAGCGACGCCCGTCGCGACTTCCGCGTGTCCGGCACCGCCGGGTTCAGCGCGCAGGGCGGCAAATCGACGGGATGCGGCATCCCCGCGTCCGCGACGGCGATCACGGCCAGCGTCACCGCGACCAAGGTCACCACGAGCGGAAGCCTCGGCGTGTGGGCTCGTGGGACAGCGGCGCCGAACACGACGGCCCTCCTCGTCACGAAGGGCTCGGCGAGCCTCGACAGCCAGACCGTGGCGGTCACCGCCAGCGGGATCTCCGTGCAGCCGCGCGGCGCTCGCATGCGGCTCGTCATCGACGCCACCGGGTACTACGAGCCGGCGATCTACGGCGTGTTCGGCGCGGAGGGCAACGCGTATGCCTCGTCGCGGCTCTCTCTTTACAGCGCCGGAGGCTCAGGGGACTACACGCTGCTCGCAGACAGCAACATCAGTTCGTGTGCGGTCCTGGTCTCCTCGTGGGGCGGATACCAGGGGTCGGGCTACGGATCCGGGACCTTCGCCTACGTGACCATCACCAGCCAGACCGGCGCCCCCGTCAACGCCTACTTCCAGGCGAGCATCGTCTGCTGAGCGGTGGCACCGTGCTGCGATCAGCGATCGGGCCAGGCCGCCGCCAGCTTCGTCAGCAGACGCGCGAGCTCGGCCCGCTCGTCATCGGAGAAGCCGGCGAGCGCGGATTCGACGGCGTCGCGGCGCTGTCCGCGGAAGCCGCGGACGATCTGCCCACCCTCGACGGTGAGCACGATGCGGGTGCGGCGCGCATCGTCTGGGTCCGCCTCGCGACGCACCAGCGCCATGTCGACGCACTGCTGGACGAGCCGTGACGCACGGGGCTGATCGACGCCGATCGCCTCGGCCAGCTCGCTGACCGACAGCGGCGCGGAGGCGGCGGCCAGCGTCTCGAGCAGACGCAGCCGCGCCGGGCCGGCGAAGCGCACGTGCGGGCCGGCGCCGTGGCCCGGATGGTGGTGCGGGCCCCCGTGGAAGCCGCCGTGGGGACCGCCGTGGCCATGACCGTCGTGACCGGCGCCGTCCATCCACGGTGGCCGTGGTCCGCGTCGCCCCCGCAGCTGGGAGAGCGCGGCGACGATGGCGTCAGCATCCGAATCGGTCATGAAGCGATTTTACATGTGACTTGACATGTTTCTTAAGCGCATGTCACACTACATATACATGCACTACGACATGGAACCACGCGACGCCAGGCGTCGCCCCGAAAGGACCTCGAACATGAACACCTCTGAAAACGACACACTCCCGACCGACCGCCGTCCGCTCGGCTTCTGGCTGCGCACGGTCGACGCCCTCCTCACCGAGGAGTTCGCGAAGGCGTTCGCCGACGCCGACCTCACCCGCCGCGACTGGATGCTTCTCAACATCGTCTCCGGCGATGTCGACGCCCCCCGCCGCGGTCCGCGCGGCCCGGAAGGCGCTCCCCGCAAGGGCAAGGGCGCACGCCGAGCACGCCTCGCCGAGCGCGGCTGGATCGCGCAGTCCGACGACGGCACCTGGTCGCTGACCGACGACGGGCGCGCCGCCAAGGAGCAGCTCGACGAGATCGTGGGCGGCATCCGCGCACGGGTCGCCGGCGCCGTCTCCCCCGAGGACTTCGCCACCACCCTCGCCTCGCTCGAGGCCATCGCCCGCGAGCTCGGCTGGAACGAGGAGTCCCCGGTCGGCCGCCGCGGCTTCGGCCGTGGACGCGGCTTCGGCCCCGGTCGCGGTTTCCGCCACGGCTTCGGGCACGGCCACGGCTTCGGCCCTGACGCGGAGTTCGGCCACGGCCACGGGTTCGGCCCGGACGCCGACCACGGCCACGGCCACGGGCACGGCTTCGGTCCGCGCCACGGTGCCGGCCACGGCCACCCGCACCCGCACCACGCCGAGCAGGCGTACGAGCGCGGCTTCGACGCCGGGTTCGCCCGTGGGCAGGCCTCCCCGGCCGCCTGAGCCACAGCATCCGCTCTCCGCGACAAACCACTTCCGGTTCGAGACGCCCCGCCCCGCGCGGTGTCTCGCCCGAGAAGTGGTTTCTCGCGTCTGGGGGCTTGGCATGCACCACACCCACGCCGCTCGCCTGTCGCAAAGTGCTCCGAAACGCGCAGATTGCGACAGGTGAAGTCACGGCGAGGCGGCGTCGGAGAGCGGATGCTGCGCCCCGCCCGCCCGGCTACCTCCGGGTCTGCTCCGACCCCGACAGGCGCTGCGCCAGGTAGATCGGCACGATCGACACCACCACCAGCACCACGGCGATCACCGAGACGACCGGCGCTTGGTTCGGCCGGAACATGTTGTTGAGGATGAAGATCGGCAGCGTCGTCACGCCCGAACCCGCGGTGAACGTGGTGACGATGATCTCGTCGAAGCTCAACGCGAACGCGAGCAGCGCTCCGGCGAGCAGCGCGGAGCGCAGCTGCGGGAAGGTCACCAGCCGGAAGGTCGTCCAGACGCCGGCACCCAGGTCGGCCGAGGCCTCCTCGAGGTTCGTGCCGGTGCGGCGCAGGCGCGCGATGACGTTGTTGAACACGGTCACGATGCAGAAGGTGGCGTGGGCGATGACCACCGTCCAGATCGAGAGCGGCACGCCCATGATCGTGCGGAAGAAGTTGTTCAGCGCGATGCCCGTGATGATGCCGGGCAGCGCGATCGGCAGGATCACCAGGAGCGACACCGCGTCCCGCCCGAAGAACTCGAAGCGCTGCAGCGCGATCGAGATGAGCGTTCCGAGCACGAGCGCGATGATCGTGGAGATGATCGCGACGAACACGCTCGTCGTGACCGCGTCGCGGGCCCCCTGACTTTCGAACGCCTTGCCCCACCACTCGAGCGTGAAGCCGGGCGGCGGCCAGGTGAGCGACGTCGACGTCGAGAACGAGTTCACCAGCACCACGAACAGGGGCACGTAGACGGCGATCAGGATCACCGCCGTCACGATCGCGAGCGTCGTCCGCGAGAGCTTTCCGAGTCGCATGCCGTCCTACAGGTTGTTCAGGGCGCCGGTGCGGCGCACGAGGGCGAGGTAGCCGAAGATGATCACGATCGGGATGAGGGCGATCGCGGCCGCGAGGGGCAGGTTGTTCGCGGCGCCGACGTTCGTGTAGACGAGGTTGCCGAGCATCTGGTTGGCCCCGCCGACGATGTTGACCGTGATGTAGTCGCCGAGCGAGAGCGAGAAGCTGAAGATCGTGCCGGCGATGATCGCGGGGAACGCCAGCGGCAGCACGACGCTGCCGACGGTGCGCCAGGTCTTGCCGCCGAGGTCCGCAGAGGCCTCCAGCAGCGAGTCGGGCACCCGCTCGAGCCCGGCGTAGATCGGCAGGATCACGTAGGGCAGCCACAGGTACGAGAGCGTGATGATCGTCGCGGTCAGGCCGTAGCCCGGGGTGTGCAGGCCGAGCGGGGCCAGCATCCATTCCAGGATCCCCTCCTGCGACAGCACAGAGCGCCACGCGTACGCCTTCACGAGATAGCTCGCCCACAGCGGCATGAGCACCGCGATCACGAGGAACCGCTGCATGCGGGGCGACGCGACCTTGGCCATGTAGAAGGCGATCGGCAGCGCGAGCGCGACGTCGATGATCGTCACCGCGATGGCGACGCCCAGCGTGCGCAGCGTGACGGTCTGGTACAGCGCCCCGGTGACGACGGTGATGATGTTGTCGAGCGTCCAGTCGGTGACGATCTCGCCGGTGAAGCTGTCGACTCGCCAGAAGGCGGTGATCAGCAGGAGCACCAGCGCCACGATGTAGACGACCACGAGCCAGAACAGGGGCGCGGTCAGCAGCAGGGCCAGTCGCGTGCGCGGGTGCGTCGACAGGAACGCCGAGGCGCGCCGGGCCGGCGTCGCCGGGGGCGGAGGGACGCGGATGCTGCGCGTGTCCGTCAGTGGTGGGGTGCTCATCGTGCTCCTCGGGGAAGCCGGGGGCGGCGGTGTGCGCCGCCCCCGGCGTGGGCGTCAGCCCTTGATCTCGGCCCAGGCCTCGGTCCACTGCGCATAGTCGACGCACTCGACGTCGGTGCGACCGTCGACGCAGTCGGCGATCGGCGTGGTCCAGTACCAGATCTGCGACGCGTAGTCGGCGTCACCGGCGTGGTACGCCTCGCAGTCGTCGCGGTAGTCGCACGCCTCCTGGCTCGAGGGCGCTTCACCGAAGTACGCGGTGGCCTGCGCGTTCGCCTCCGGGCTGGCGATCCAGTCGAGCCACGCGTAGGCGCAGTTCGGGTTCTCGGCCTGCGAGGCGATCATCCAGGTGTCCGACCATCCGGTCGCGCCCTCTTCGGGCAGCACGACGTCGGTGGCGGCGCCTTCACCCTCGAGCACGTTCTCGATGACCTGCCACGTGGTGCCGGCGACCGAGTCGCCGGTCTCGAACGCCTGGATCTCCTTCAGGTAGTCCGACCAGTACTCGCCGACGTGCGGACGCTGCGCCTTCAGCAGGTCCACGGCCGCGGCGAACTGCGTCTCGTCGAGCGCGTAGGGGTTCTCGATGCCGAGGTCGGGCTGGTGCGCCATCAGGTACACCGCCGCATCCGCGATGTAGATCGGCGAGTCGTACGCGGTGATCTTGCCCGAGTACTCGCTCGCACCGTCGAACACGATGTCCCACGAGGTCGGGGCGGGGCTCACCTCATCCGTGTTGAACAGGAGCAGGTTGGCGCCGTAGCCGTGCGGAACGCCGTACGACTGGCCGTCGACCGAGTTCCACTCCTTGTCCTTGAGGAAGTCGAAGACGCCCTCGTAGTTCGGGATGAGGTCGGTGTTGACCGGGGCGACGTCGCCGGCGGCGATCAGGCGCAGCGTGGCGTCGCCGGAGGCGGCCACCACGTCGTAGTCGCCGGTCTTCATGAGGCTGACGGCCTCGTCGGACGTGCCGTACGACTTGCTGGTCACCTGGCAGCCGGTCTTGTCTTCGAACGCGCTGACCCAGTCGACGGCCGGGTCGTTGCTGCCGTCCTCGACGTAGCCGGGCCACGCCAGGATCGACACCTGGCCCTCGTAGTCGCCGAGCTCGGTCTGCTCCTCGGCGCCCTCCGAGCTTCCCGATGACGTGCCGCAGCCGGCCAGGATGGCGATCGAGCCGATCACCATCGCGGCGACAGCGGCGGTGCGGACTCCGCGTGTCGTGAACATGTGTGCTTCCTCTCGGGTGTCTTGCTGTGGTGGTGCTCCGGGGCGGATGCCCGCGGGTCTCTCGCTCGGCTAGGCGCCGGGCGGAAGGAGGGCGACGACGTCGTCGTCGTGCCAGCTCACGTGGACGCGGTCGCCGCGGTCCTGCCCGCCGGCGCGCGATCGGTCGTTGCGTTCGAGCACGGTGACCCGAAGTCCCGCATCCAGATCGACGACGCGACGGATGCCGCTGCCGACGTAGATCGACTCCACGACCGTCCCGGGGGCGCTGCGCACATGCTCGGCCGCGCTCGGCTCGGTCGACAGTCGCAGCCGCTCGGGGCGGATGGAGTGCTCGCCCTGCCGGCCGATGAGGGTGGCGGAGCGCTCGGCGTCGAAGAGGTTGGATGTGCCCACGAAGTCGGCGACGAACCGCGAGGCCGGCCGCTCGTAGAGGTCTTCCGGGGTCCCGAGCTGCTCGATGCGACCGTCGTGGAACACGGCGATGCGGTCCGACAGGGTGAGGGCCTCTTCCTGGTCGTGGGTCACGAAGATGAACGTGATGCCGAGCTCGCGCTGGATCTGCTTGAGCTCGACCTGCATCTGCTCGCGCAGCTTCAGGTCGAGCGCGCCGAGCGGCTCGTCGAGGAGCAGGACCTTGGGCTCGACGACGGTGGCCCTGGCGAGCGCGACGCGCTGTCGCTGCCCGCCGGACAGCTGGGAGGGCCTGCGTGCGGCCAGCGCCTCGAGCCGGACGCCGGCGAGCGCCTTCATCGCGCGGTCCCGGCGCTCCTTGCGGCCGATCCCCCGCACCCGCAGTCCGTACGCGACGTTGTCGAGCACGCTCATGTGCGGGAAGAGCGCGTAGTCCTGGAAGACCGTGTTGACGTCGCGGTCGAACGGAGCCTTCGCGGTGACGTCCTGACCGAACAGCTCGATGCGCCCCTCGGTGGGCTGCTCGAACCCGGCGATCAGACGCAGCACGGTGGTCTTGCCCGACCCGGAGGGGCCGAGCATCGAGAAGAACTCCCCCGCCGCGATCTCGAGGTCGACGTGGTCGACCGCGGTGACGGATCCGAACTCCTTGGTGAGCCCGGTCAGCCGGATGGCTGGATGCTGATCGGTCATGGACGATCCCCTTCGACGTCGGTGCAACTAAATCATATGGATCCAGATGTCAAAAGGGTGCCCATCGTGTTACGGTCGTGTCACGACCGGCCGGGGTCCCCCCGCCGGACACACGCCGGGCCCCTCGGGGCCGCTGCCGGGGGAGCCGCATGCCGCACGCGACGGGTCGCGTCGACGCAGCGCACGCCGTCGTCTTCGCCCCGCTCGAAGACCTCGGCAGGGCCGAGCTCGTGCAGCAGCGCCTCACCGACGCGATCGTCAGCGGCGTGCTCCGCGACGGCGAGCGCCTCCCCAGCGAGTCGGAGCTGTCACGCAGCCTGGGCGTCGCGGTCGTCACAGCCCGCGAGGCGCTCGAGGGCATGCGGGATCAGGGACTCGTGCGCACGCGCCGCGGCCGCGACGGCGGGAGCTTCGTCACGTACGACCGGGACGCCGCATCCCGCCTCCTCGAGTCCCGCCTGCGCGGACACAGCCGGATCGAGCTGCGCGACCTGTCGCTGATGGTGCGCGCCATCGCTGGCACGGCCGCCGAGATCGCCGCCGACCGGGCCAGCGACGACGACATCGAGAGCCTCGTCGCGATCGACGAGCAGGCGGATCTGTCCACGGCCGGCGGCGCCCGGCGCGCGGTCAGCCGCTTCCAGCTCGAGATCGCCGCGATCAGCCAGTCTCCGCGTCTCGTGCACGAGGAGATCCGGATGCAGAGCGAAGCCGGACCACTGCTCTGGCTGTGCCTGCGCGACCAGGAGTACCGTGACCGCAGTGCGCTCGCCCGAGCGGAGGTGATCGCCGCGGTCCGCGCCGTCGATCCTGCGGGGGCGCGGGCGGCGACGGTGGCCCACCTCACGTCCGCGTTCGGCTGGCTGATCGACCAGCGGGCACGCCTCGAGGCGGACGACCAAAGCATTCGACGAGAGGAGGCAGGCCGATGACCGCCGTCACGACCCGCACGCCGACCGAGATCGCCGACCGCGTCGCCGACACCTTCGATGCGCTGTTCGCCACCATCGACGGATGGCGCGATCTGCTCGAGGGCCGCCTCGCAGCGCTCGACACGCTGACCGCAGAGTCCGTCGACGGCCTGGTCGAGGAGTTCGCCGTCCCGGCACTCCACCGCGACGCGCTCATCACGGGGGCCGGCTTCGTCGCGACTCCCGGCACCCTGGACGACGCCGAGTGGCACCTCGCCTGGTGGCTGGGCGGTCAGGGCGCACTGCGGCGCCTCGCGACCATCGACGATCCTGCGCACGAGCAGTTCCGCGACTACACGGCACTGGAGTGGTGGCGCATCCCCGCCCGCACCGGTGCGCGGCACCTGACCGGACCCTACGTCGACTACGTCTGCACCGACGACTACGCCGTGACGATCACGACCCCGGTGCGGGTGGCCGGCGCGATGGTCGGCGTCGTCGGCACCGATGCGCTCGTCGACCGCCTCGAGCGTGAGCTGCTGCCGGTGCTGCGGTCGGGCCGCGGCGAAGCGACCATCGTGAACGCGGGCGGCCGCGTCGTCACCTCGACCGACGCGCACCTGGAACCCGGCGCGATCCTCCGCCGAGCCGGCCTGCCCGAGGCGCTCGCCGCGCTCCGCGCCGGCGCCGACTCGGCCGGGCTGCCCGACGGCGGGACAGCCCTCGCCTGCGGCGACAGCTCGCTGGTCCTGCTCATCGCCGCCTGAGGTGCGGCGTCGGGGAGAATGAGCGGATGCTGCCGCCCGCCCTCCTCGCGATCTCGCACGGCACCGGCTCCCCCGCGGGCCAGGCTGCCGTCGCCTCGCTGGTCGACGCCGTCGCAGCCCGGCTCGCCGGAGTCGACGTGCGCCTCGGGCATGTCGACGTGCAGCAGCCCGACATCGCGTCGAGCCTCGCCGCCCTCCCCGGCCGGGGGGTCGTGCTCGTGCCGCTGCTGCTCTCCGCCGGGTACCACGTGCACGTCGACCTCGCCGAGGCCGCCGGCGGCCGCGACGACGTCACGGTGACCCCCGCTCTCGGCCCCGATCCCCGCCTCGCCGTCGTGCTCGCCGACCGGCTCGCCGCACTCGGCACGGACGCAGACGCCGACGCCGCGGTCGTGCTCGCCGTCGCCGGGTCCAGCGACGAGCGCGCCAACGACGACTGCCGCGCCGTGTCCGCCCTCCTCGCCGACCGGATCGGTCGGCCCGTGACCGTGGGCTTCCTCGCTGCGGCGCAGCCGAGCCTGAATGAGGCCGTCGCGGCGGCCGCAGCATCCGGTCCCGTCGTCGTCGCGACGTACCTGCTCGCGCCCGGCTACTTCCACGACCTGGCCGTCACGCGTTCTGCACCGCACCCGGTGGCCCGGCCGCTGCTCGACGACGCCCCTCCGGCTGACGAGCTCGTCGACCTGGTCGTGGCCCGCTACCGCGCCGCTGCGACGTCAAGTTCGTGACGCCATGTGTCGCTGGTTAACGGCCCCGCGAAACACAGCGACGCCCATCCGGTAGGACGCCTAGCCTCGCGTAGAGCAGATCCGCCACGTCTGCCCCGGGGGCCGCCCGGGACATCCGGAGGACTCCCGTGAGCATCGAGACCGCAGAAGAGCCCGCGCGCGCCGGGCACGCCGAGCGTGCCGCCGAGGGCGCCAGGGCACGGCCGCCGCGGCCGTCCTCACGCCCGAACGGCCAGTGGAAGATCGACGGCACCGCCCCGCTCAACGGCAACGAGGAGTGGAAGCAGGTCGACGACGGCCTGAGTGTGCGCGACCGCATCGAGAAGGTCTACGCGAAGGGCGGATTCGCGTCGATCGATCCGACCGACCTGCACGGCCGGTTCCGCGTGTGGGGTCTCTACACGCAGCGCAAGCCCGGCATCGACGGCGGACGCACTGCGACTCTCGAGCCGCACGAGCTCGAAGACGAGTACTTCATGCTGCGCGTGCGCATCGACGGCGGCCAGCTCACCACCGA
The DNA here is from genome assembly GCF_027943945.1 of Microbacterium terricola. Taxonomy (NCBI): domain Bacteria; kingdom Bacillati; phylum Actinomycetota; class Actinomycetes; order Micrococcales; family Microbacteriaceae; genus Microbacterium; species Microbacterium terricola. Next base: position 3,039,290 of record NZ_AP027141.1, read on the forward strand.
GCAGCTGCGGGTCGTGGCCGGGATCTCGACCGAGTTCGGCCGTGACACCGCCGACCTGACCGACCGGCAGAACATCCAGCTGCACTGGATCCAGGTCGAGGCGATGCCCGAGATCTGGCGTCGACTGGAGGCCGTCGGGCTCGGCACCACCGAGGCGTGCGGCGACGTGCCGCGCGTCATCCTGGGCTCGCCGGTCGCCGGCATCTCGGCCGATGAGCTCATCGACCCGACCCCGCAGATCGACGAGATCACCGAGCGGTTCATCGGCGATCCGTCGCTGGCGAACCTCCCCCGCAAGTTCAAGTCCGCGATCACCGGGCACCCCAGCCAGGACGTCGTGCACGAGATCAACGACGTCGCCTTCGTCGCCATCGACCACCCCGCGCACGGCGTGGGCTACGACCTGTGGGTCGGCGGCGGCCTCTCGACCACGCCGCGCCTGGGCGAGCGCCTCGGCGCCTTCGTGCCGGCCGAGCGCGTCGCCGAGGTGTGGCACGGCGTCGCGCAGATCTTCCGCGACTACGGCTATCGGCGCCTGCGAAACAAGGCACGCCTCAAGTTCCTGCTGGCCGAGTGGGGAGCCGAGAAGTTCCGCCACGTGCTCGAGACCGAGTACCTCTCCGCACCCCTGCTCGACGGGCCTGCCGCGCCGAAGCCCTCGACGCCCGGCGACCACATCGGCGTGCACCGCCAGAAGGACGGCCGCTTCTACATCGGCGTCACCCCGATCGTCGGCCGCGTGTCGGGCCCGACGCTGGCCGAGCTCGCCGACGTCATCGAGACGCACGGATCGACCCGCCTGCGGACGACCCCGCACCAGAAGCTCGTCATCCTCGACGTGCCTGAGGAGAACATCGACCCGCTCATCGCCGAGCTCGACCGCCTCGGCCTGAGCTCCCGGCCGAGCCTCATCCGCCGGGGGACCATCGCCTGCACCGGCATCGAGTTCTGCAAGCTCGCCATCGTCGAGACCAAGGTCAACGCCACCAACGCCGTGCTCGCCCTCGAAGAGAGCCTGCGCGGCCTCGACCTGCCGCATCCGATCAGCCTCCACGTCAACGGCTGCCCCAACTCGTGCGCGCGCATCCAGACTGCCGACATCGGGCTCAAGGGCCAGCTGATCACGAACGACGCCGGCGAGCAGGTGCCCGGCTACCAGGTGCACCTCGGCGGCGGGCTCGCCTCGCAGGACCGCGACGAGGCCGGCCTCGGCCGCACCGTCCGCGGGCTCAAGGTCGAGGCCGACGGCATCGCGGAGTACACCGAGCGGGTCGTGCGGCGCTTCCTCGCCGATCGCGACAGCGCCGCCGACGAGACCTTCGCCCAGTGGGCGCACCGCGCGGACGAGGAGGCACTCCAATGAGCGTCTCCCTCGCGCCGCGCGCCGCCGTCCGGCGCGCCCCCGACGAGCTGCGCGCACTCGCGGAGGCCGGCAACGAGCTGCTCGGCAGCCTGACCGACCACGAGGCCTCCCCCGCCGAGGTCGTGCGCTGGGTGGCCGAGAACTTCTCGACGGATGCTGCGGCCGTCGCCTGCTCGATGGCCGATGCCGCGCTGCCCCACCTCGTGGCCGAGCAGCTCCCCGGCGTCGACGTGCTCTTCCTCGACACCGGCTACCACTTCGCCGAGACGCGCCACACGCGCGACGAGGTCGGACGTGTGCTCGACGTGCGGATCGTCGACGTGCTCCCCGAGCAGACCGTCGCTCAGCAGGACGCCGAGTTCGGCGCGCAGCTGTACGCGCGCGACCCCGCCCTGTGCTGCGCCCGCCGCAAGGTCGCTCCGCTGCAGGACGCCCTCGGCGGCTACGAGGTGTGGTTCACCGGCGTCCGCCGCGAGGAGGCGCCCACCCGGACGAACACCCCGCTGGTGACCTGGGACGAACGCAACGGGCTGGTCAAGGTCAACCCGGTCGCCGCCTGGACGTTCGACGATCTGCTCGACTACGCCGGCGCCCACCAGGTGCCGGTGAACCTGCTCGTCACCAACGGGTACCCCTCGATCGGGTGCGAGCCCTGCACCCAGCCCGTCGCGGCCGGCGAGGATCCGCGTTCGGGTCGATGGGCCGGGCTCTCGAAGACGGAATGCGGGCTGCACTCATGACGATCTCGAACACCGCAGACGTTTCGTCTCGGTTCGCTCGCTCAACGACCCGCAGGGGAGTCGGCCTCTCCACCCTCGACCTCCTCGAGGCGGAGGCCATCCACATCATCCGCGAGGTGGTCGCCGAGTTCGAGCGCCCCGTGCTGCTGTTCTCGGGCGGCAAGGACTCGGTCGTCGTCCTCCATCTGGCCACGAAGGCGTTCTTCCCCGGCCGCGTGCCGTTCCCCGTGCTGCACGTGGACACCGGGCACAACTTCCCCGAGGTGCTCGCCTTCCGCGACGAGACCGTCGCCCGCCTCGGCATCCGCCTGGAGGTCGCCCGGGTGCAGGACTACATCGACGACGGCCGTCTCAACGAGCGCGCAGACGGCACCCGCAACCCGCTGCAGACGCAGCCGCTGCTCGACGCGATCGCGGCCGGCCGCCACGACGCCGTGTTCGGCGGCGCCCGCCGCGACGAGGACAAAGCCCGAGCCAAGGAGCGCATCATCTCGCTGCGCGACGAGTTCGGTCAGTGGGATCCGCGCAACCAGCGCCCTGAGCTGTGGGCGCTGTACAACGGGCGCCACACCCCTGGTCAGCACGTCCGGGCCTTCCCGATCTCGAACTGGACCGAGCTCGACGTCTGGCGCTACATCGAGCGAGAGGCCATCGCCCTGCCACCGCTCTACTACGCGCACGAGCGCGAGGTGTATGCCCGCGACGGAATGTGGCGTGCGACGGGCGAGTTCTCCCCCATCCGCGCCGGCGAGACGCTGGAGCGCCGAGTGGTGCGCTACCGCACGGTCGGCGACATGAGCTGCACGGGCGCGGTCGAATCGGATGCTGCCGACGTCGCCGCGGTCGTGGCCGAAGTCGCCCGCTCCACCGTGACCGAGCGGGGCGCCACCCGCGCGGACGACCGCCTCTCCGAGGCCGCCATGGAGGACCGAAAGAAGGACGGGTACTTCTGATGACGACGGTGAGCGAACCCACCCTCTTCCGCTTCGCGACGGCGGGGTCGGTCGACGACGGCAAGTCGACCCTCGTCGGGCGACTGCTGCACGACTCGAAGGCGATCCTCGCCGACCAGCTCGAGCAGGTCGCGCGCACCTCCGTCGAGCGCGGCTTCGCGCACGGCACGGGCTTCGACTTCGCCCTCCTCACCGACGGCCTCCGCGCCGAGCGCGAGCAGGGCATCACGATCGACGTCGCCTACCGCTACTTCTCCACCGGCGCGCGCAGCTTCGTGCTCGCCGACTGCCCCGGCCACGTGCAGTACACGCGCAACATGGTCACCGGAGCGACCACCGCCGACGCGGTCGTCGTCCTCATCGACGGCCGCAAGGGCGTGCTCGAGCAGACCCGCCGCCACCTCGCCGTGATCGCCCTGCTGCGTGTGCCGCACGTGATCGTCGCCGTCAACAAGATCGACCTGCTCGACTACGCCGCGGATGCGTTCGCGCCGGTCGAGTCCCAGGTGCGTGCGGTCACCGACGAGCTGGGGATCCCCGCCGTGCACGTGCTCCCGGTCTCAGCGCTCGAAGGCGACAACATCGTCGACCGCAGCCCGCACACGCCCTGGTACACCGGTCCTGCCCTGCTCGAGCTGCTCGAGTCGCTCCCCGGCCAGGACGAGCTCGACAGCGATCTCGAGGCATTCCGCCTCCCCGTGCAGCTCGTCCTGCGGCCGCAGGGCGGACTCTCGCCCGAGATCACCGAGGGCGAGCAGGCCGCCTACCGCGACTACCGGGCCGTCGCCGGGCGCATCTCGTCCGGCACCGTCCGCGTCGGCGACCGCGTGACGGTCTTCCCGAGCGGCATCGAGACGACCGTCACCGGCCTGACCGCGGCGGGCGTCGCGGTCGAGGAGGCGATCAGCCCGCAGTCCGTGGCCGTGCAGCTCGCCGATGACGTCGATGCGGCCCGCGGCGCCGTGCTGACAGCATCCGGCTCCGCCCCCGCGGGCACGCGGGAGTTCGCCGCCGAGCTCTTCCAGCTCGACGCTCGGCCCCTGGCCAGCGGTACGCGGGTGCTCGTCAAGCACGGCACCGCCACCGTGCAGGCGGTCGTGGAGGTCACCAGCCGCTACGACCTCGACACCCTCGCGCACGACGACGCGAGCACGCTCGCCGTGAACGACATCGGACGCGCTCGCGTGCGCGTCGCCCCCGAGCTCCCCGTCGAACCGTACGCCGTGAACCGGCACGGCGGCTCGTTCCTGGTCATCCACCCGTCCGACGGCGCGACTCTCGCCGCCGGCACCGTCCTGGCCTGATTCGCCTCGGGCCGGGGTCCACTCGAACAAGAAGGAGGCGACTGATGAACACCCGCATCTTCAAGATCACTACCCTGGCCGTGGCTGCGATGATGCTCGCGGGCTGCGGCGCCTCCGCCGAGGCGTCGAGCGACGAGCCGGCCGACCTCACCGGGGGCACGGCGGCCGACGCGCTCCGGCTCGGCTACTTCGCGAACGTCACGCACGCGCCCGCGCTCGTGGGGGTGCACGAGGGCATCCTGGCGGACGAGCTCGAGGGCACCGAGCTCACGACGCAGATCTTCAACGCCGGCCCCGCCGCGATCGAAGCACTGTCGGCCGGGGCGATCGACGCCACCTACATCGGCCCGAACCCCTCGATCAACTCGTACATCCAGTCCGCCGGCGAGTCGGTGCGCATCGTCGCCGGCGTCACTTCGGGCGGTGCGCAGCTGGTGGTCCGCGACGGCATCGACAGCCCGGACGACCTCGCCGGCACTACGCTCGCCACTCCTCAGCTCGGCAACACCCAGGACGTCGCGCTGCGCAGCTGGCTGGCCGACGAGGGCTACGAGACCGACACCACCGGCGGCGGGGACGTGCACATCACCCCCACCGAGAACGCGCAGACGCTGACCCTGTTCCAGGAGGGCGACCTCGACGGGGCGTGGCTGCCCGAGCCGTGGGCGTCGCGCCTGATCCTCGAGGGCGGGGCGCACGTGCTCGTCGACGAAGCCGACCTCTGGGAGGACGGCGCCTTCCCCACCACCGTGCTGCTGGTGAACGCCGACTTCCTCGCCGAGCACCCTGAGACGGTCGCGGAGCTGGTGGCCGCCAACGACGAGGCGATCACGTGGATCGAGGCGAACGCCGAGGATGCGTCGGCCGCCATCAACGCGCAGCTCGAGGTCGACGCGGGCAAGCCCCTCGCCGACGACGTGCTGGCCAGGGCGCTCGAGAACGTCACGTTCTCGGTGAACCCGCACGCGGAGACGTTCGAGACGCTCGTCGCCAACGGTTTGGAGGCCGGCACGCAGAAGGACGGCTCGATCGAGGGCCTGTTCGACCTCCGACTGCTCAACACCCTGCTGTCCGACTCCGATCGCGAGACGGTCTCGGCCGCAGGGCTGGGTGAGGACGGCTCATGACGCAGCCCGCGTCGCAGGGTGTCGCGTCCGCCGGAGCACCGGCGGACGCGGCGCCCGAGCGCGCCGGGGCGGCCGCATCCGTCCCGCGGTTCACGCCGAGCTTCGACATGACGACGCCCCCGCGGGGCGATCAGCGACCCGCCGCCGACCCCGCGGTGCGGATCGACGGGGTCACCAAGCGCTTCGGCGCAGGGCCGACCGTGCTCGATCGCGTCTCCCTCGACGTCGCACCGGGTGAGTTCGTGTGCCTGCTCGGGGCGTCAGGCTGCGGCAAGTCCACCCTGCTCAACCTGATCGCCGGGTTGGACAAGCCGACCTCCGGCACGATCACCACGCCCGGCGAGGGCTCCGCGGTCATGTTCCAGGAGTCCGCGCTGATGCCCTGGCTGAGCGCCCGCCGCAACGTCGAGCTCGCGCTGCGCCTGCGCGGGGTGCCCCGCCGTCAGCGCGGCGAGCAGGCGCTGGCCCTCCTCGACACGGTCAACCTGACGGAGGCCGCGGATCGCCGGCCGCACGAGCTGTCCGGCGGCATGCGCCAGCGCGTCGCCCTCGCCCGGGCGCTCGCGCAGGACCGGCCGGTGCTGCTGATGGACGAGCCGTTCGCCGCCCTGGACGCCATCACCCGCGACCTGCTGCACGAGGAGCTCGAACGCACCTGGCGGCGCACCGGCCGCACCATCGTGTTCGTCACCCACAACGTGCGCGAGGCCGCGCGCCTCGGCCAGCGCATCGTGCTGCTGTCGAGCCGTCCTGGCCGGGTCGCCGGCGAGTGGCGCGTCGGGAAGACCGAGGGTCGCCGCATCGAGTCGCCCGAGGTGGCCGCCCTGTCGGTCGAGATCACCGACCGCCTGCGTGAGGAGATCAGCCGAAATGCCGCCTGAGACCCTCGCGCGCGGCGCGCGCCCTGACGACGACCTCCGCACCCTGTCGGCCGGCCTCGATCGCCTGCAGACCGACGTCGACGGGCACGTCAGCCCGTGGCAGCGCTTCGTCACCAGCGTGCTGCCGCCCATCATCTTCGTCGTCGCGCTCATCGTGGTCTGGCAGCTCTACGTCGTCATCGCCCAGCCCCGGCCCGACAAGGTGCCGAGCCCCGCGGCCGTCGTCGGGGCGCTCGGCGATGCATGGCAGAGCGGCACGCTGCCGATGGCGATCGCGACGAGCCTCGAACGCGGTCTGATGGGCTTCCTCATCGCGATCATCGTCGCCACGCCGCTCGGGCTGCTGCTGGCCGAGGTGCGCGTGCTCCGCCGCGCGATCGGCCCGATCATCTCGGGCCTGCAGGTGCTGCCGTCGGTGGCCTGGGTGCCTGCGGCCATCATCTGGTTCGGCCTCTCGGACGCCACCGTGTACTTCGTCATCCTGATGGGCGCGATCCCCTCGATCGTCAACGGCCTCATCGCGGGCGTCGACCAGGTGCCGCCGCAGCTGCGCCGGGTGGGACAGGTGCTCGGCGCGAGCCGCACCCAGCTCGCCACCGTGGTCATCCTGCCCGCCGCACTGCCCGGCTACTTCGCCGGACTCAAGCAGGGCTGGGCGTTCTCGTGGCGCTCCCTCATGGCGGCGGAGATCATCGCGACCGGCGGCAGCATCGGCTTCGGCCTCGGCGCCATGCTGCAGCAGAGTCGCGACCTCGCCGACCTCGCCGGCGTCCTGTCGACGATCCTCGTCATCCTGGCGATCGGCATCCTCGTCGAGCTCGCCTTCTTCGCCCCGATCGAGCGCCGGATGCTGCGCCGTCGCGGCCTGCTGCAGGGAGTCCCCCGATGACATCCGCACACGGACACGTGGCCCTCGTCGGCGCCGGCCCCGGCGACCCCGGCCTGCTCACCGTCCGCGGGCTGCGCCTGCTCGAGGCCGCCGACGTGATCGTCGCGGACCGGCTCGGCGCCCGCGCCGTCCTCGACGGCCTCGCCGCCGAGGGGGTGGCGCTCACCGCCGAGGTGGTCGACGTCGGCAAGCTCCCCGGCCATCACGCCGTGCCGCAGGACGCGATCAACGCCCTCCTCGTACAGCTCGCCCGGGCGGGCAGGCGGGTCGTCCGGTTGAAGGGCGGCGACCCCTACGTCTTCGGGCGCGGCCTGGAAGAGCTCGCGTTCTGCCGTGAGGCGGGCGTCGACGTCGAGGTCGTCAGCGGCGTCACCAGTGCCGTCTCCGTGCCCGCGATCGCCGGCATCCCGCTCACCCACCGGGGGGTCGCGACCGCCTTCACCGTCGTCACCGCCCATGACCAGTTCGGCGAGCTCGGCGGCGGCCGCGACCACACAGCCGTACTGCTGATGGGGGTCGGCACCCTCGCGCATGCCGCGATCACCCTCGCCCGCGGCGAGCGCGGCGCCGACTGCCCGGTGGCCATCGTCGAGGACGGCTTCGGCGAGCGGCAGCGCGTCACCGTCGGCACCCTGTCCACCATCGTCCACCAGGCGGCCGCCCGCAGCGTCCGCAACCCCGCCGTCATCGTCGTCGGCGACGTGGTGCGTCTGAGCCCGTACGCCCCCGCCGATCTGACCGCACGAAAGGCCGCATCCCTGTGACCACCGCATCCTCCTTCCGCCCGCTCCGCGTCGCGATCGTCGGCGCCGGACCCGCCGGCGTGTACGCCGGCAACATCCTGGCTGCGTCCGTGGCCGAGCGGGGCGGCGCAGTCGAGATCGACCTGCTCGAATCGCTCCCCTCGCCCTACGGCCTGATCCGCTACGGCGTCGCCCCCGATCACCCGCGCATCAAGGGCATCGTCACGTCGCTGCACGAGATGCTGGACTCGGGGCGCATCCGGTTCGTCGGCAACGTCGAGGTGGGGCGCGACATCTCCGTCGACGAGCTGCAGGCCCGCTACGACGCGGTGATCTTCGCCACGGGCGCGATCCGCGACGCGGCGCTCGCGATCCCCGGCATCGACCTCCCCGGCAGCTACGGCGCCGCCGACTTCGTCGCCTGGTACGACGGGCACCCCGACGTGCCGCGCACCTGGCCGCTCGAGGCCGAGCGGGTCGCCGTCATCGGCAACGGCAACGTCGCCCTCGACGTGGCGCGTGTGCTGGCCAAGCATCCCGTCGATCTGCGCACGACCGAGATTCCCGACAACGTGCTCGCCGGTCTCGAGGCTTCGCCCGTCACCGACGTGCACGTGTTCGGCCGGCGCGGGCCCGAGGCGATCAAGTTCACGCCGATCGAGCTGCGCGAGCTCGGCGAGGTGCCCGACGTCGACATCGTGCTCGCCGGCGAGGACTTCGCGCACCTCGAGGGCTTCGTCCCCGGCAACAACCAGCTCAAGGTCATGCTGCGCACGTTCGACCAGTGGCGTCAGCGCGGGACGACCGGGGCGAGCCGGCGCCTGCACCTGCACTTCTTCCACGCGCCGGTCGAGGTCCTCGGCGACGACAGCGTGCGCGGGCTGCGCTTCGAGCGCACCGCCCCCGGACCCGACGGCACCGTCGTCGGCACCGGCGAGCTGCGCGAGCACGCCGTCGAGGCCGTCTACCGCGCGGTGGGGTACTTCGGCTCGCCGATCCTCGATGTGCCGTTCGACGAGGCGCGCGGCGTGATCTCGAACGCCGAGGGGCGCGTGACGGATGCAGCGGGCGACCCCGTCTCCGGGCTGTACGCGACCGGGTGGATCAAGCGAGGTCCGGTCGGCCTGATCGGCCACACCAAGTCCGACGCGATGGAGACGGTCGCGCACCTGATCGCCGACGCCGAGGCGGGGACGCTTCCCGCCCCCGTGGCCGAGGGCGACCTGCTCGACTTCCTCGACGAGCGCGAGATCGCGTACACGACCTGGGACGGCTGGCGCGTGCTGGACGCGCACGAGCGCACCCTCGGAGAGAGCCACGAGCACGCCCGCGAGCGGGTGAAGGTCGTGCCCCGCGACGAGCAGGTCGGCATCTCGCGCGCGGGCAGCCTCACCCGGTCATGACCCCGCGGGATGTGCTGATCATCGGCGGGGGTCCCGCGGGCCTCTCCGCCGCCCTCAACCTCGGCCGCGCTCGCGCGACCGTCACGGTGATCGACGCCGACCGGCCGCGCAACGCCGCCACCCTCGCCTCGCACGGGTTCCTCACCCGCGACGGCATCCCGCCGCAGGAGCTGCGGGCGCTCGCCCGGGCAGAGCTGGCGGCCTACCCGCAGGTGGAGGTCCTCCGCCGCACGACCGTGCGATCCCTCGCCCGCGACATCGACGGCGGATTCGTGGCGACCCTCGACGGCCGCGCTGGGCCGGCGACGCTGCACGCGCGGGCCGCGCTGATCGCGACCGGGCTCCGCGAGACGCTGCCCGATGTGCCGAACATCCGCGGCTTCTACGGGATGTCGCTGTTCAGCTGCGCCGCGTGCGACGCGTGGGAGCTGCAGGACCGCCCGCTCGCCCTCATCGGCGAGACGCCCGACCTCGCCGCCCGGGCCCGGCTGATCGCACGGTGGACCGACGCGCTTACGGTCTTCACGAACGGCGCCGACACGGTGAGCACCGTGGAGGAGGCGGAGCTGACAGCATCCGGGATCCGCGTCGAGCGCGCGCCGATCGCCGGGCTCGACGGGGACCGCGGGGCGCTCGAGGCGGTGTGGTTGGCCGACGGCACGCGCGTCGCGGTGACCGGCGGGTTCGTCCGCCCGGTGTGGACGCCCGCGCTGGAGTTCCTCGACGGGCTCGGCGTGGACCGCGACGGCGAGGGTCACCTGCTCGTCGACCGGGCGGGCCGTACGAGCGTGCCCGGTCTGTACGGAGCGGGGGATGCTGCCGCCCCCGGACCGCAGCAGCTCATCGTCGCTGCCGGTCAAGGCGCGCGGGTCGCCGCAGTGCTGGTGCACGACGCCGTCGGCGTGACGACCGCGCACTGACTTCCTGTCCCTCCCCCCACCGCCCCCCACCGTTTACGGCCGCGACACGCCGCTTGTGCCGGCCCGCATGCGGCGTGTTCCGTCCGTAAACGGGATGGGGTGGGACGACGGGACTACCCGAAGCGGCCGTTCACGTAGTCGAACGTGCGGGGGTCGACGGGGTCGTGGAACATCGCCTCCGTGTCGCCGTGCTCGACGATCGCGCCGGGCGTGCCCTGAGCCGCAAGGAAGAACGCGCACTGCTGAGAGACGCGCTGGGCCTGCTGCATGTTGTGCGTCACGATCACGATCGTGACCTCGTGCGCGAGCTCGAGCATGGTCTCCTCGATCACGCGCGTCGAAGTGGGGTCCAGCGCGGAGCACGGCTCGTCCATCAGCAGCACGCGCGGCTTCACCGCCAGCGACCGGGCGATGCACAGGCGCTGCTGCTGCCCGCCCGACAGCCCGGCGCCGGGCGCCCGCAGGCGATCCTTCACCTCTTTCCACAGCCCCGCCTTGATCAGGCACGACTCGACGAGCTCATCCTTCTCATCGCGCGACGCCCGGGTGCCGGTCAGCTTGAGCCCCGCGATCACGTTGTCGTAGATCGACTGCGCGGGGAACGGATTCGGCTTCTGGAACACCATGCCGATGTGCTTGCGCGCCTCGACGAGCTTGCGTGAGGGGTCGTAGATGTCCTCGCCGTCCAGCAGCACCTCTCCGGCGAGCGAGGCGGACGGCACCAGCTCGTGCATGCGGTTGAGGATCCGCAGGAAGGTCGACTTGCCGCATCCGGACGGCCCGATCAGGGAGGTGACCACGCCCGCGGGCATGGTGAGGGAGACCCGGTCGAGCACCTGATGGTCGCCGAACCAGGCCGAGATGTTGCGCCCCTCGAGGGCGGCGAGCGGCTCGGCCACCGGCACGGCCGCCGTCGCGGCGCTGCGGCGCGGTGCTCTCGGCGTGCGCAGTCGCGGCGTCCTGCGCGACGGAAGGGGTTCGATCACTGCGGTGATGTCGTCGGTCACTGCTGCCGGCTTTCTGGGTGGTCGGATGCTGCGGTCACAGCATGTTGGGGAGGAGGCGGGTGATCTCGTCGGCGACGAAGAACCCGGCGAGCAGGAGCACGGGCACGAAGACGATCCACGTCTTCTGCGAGCCGATGCGTCGCAGCGACCACACCGCGGCGATCTCGGCGGCGATGAGGAACTGCACGGCGAAGACCAGGGCCCACACCGTCGAGACGTCCGTGCCGAGTGCCGTGTCGGAGGCCGGCAGGGTCGCGGTCGTGGTCATCCGCGCGCCGGCGGGCTGGACGTCCGAGGTCAGCTCGGCGTCGACGTACGCCACCCCGGTGGGCACGTAGGGCGCGCCGCGGGAGGTCTGCAGGATGAGGCGGCTCTCGCCCGCCTTCGGCGCAGGCGGCGTGGGGTCTCCGGCGTATCGGAGGCCGATCACCGCGAACTCCTGCAGCCCCTGGCCGGTGCGCACCGTGATCACGTCGCCCGGGGCGAGGCTCTGCAGGTGCGAGAACGGGCCCCCGTACGCGGCAGCCCGCCCCATCAGGACGCTCACGCCGCCCTGCCCCGGCAGCACCGTGTCACGCCGGTGCCCGATGCCCGCGGTCAGCACGCCGGACGCCGTGCCCTCCACGATGACCTCGTGCAGGCCCAGGCTCGGGATGGCCAGGAGGCCGACCGGTGCGCCGTCGGCCAGGAGCACGTCCTCGAAGTCGCCCTCGCTGACCGGCGCGATGCCCGCCTCGAGCTGCGCCCGGTAGTCGTCGGAGAGGCGCTGCTGGGCGACCAGATGCTGGACGTGGCTGAACACGAGGAGGTTGAGCGCGAACATGATCAGCAGCGCGGCGGCCACCGCGGCGAAGCTGCGGGCGAACGCCTGACGCGTGGTGAGCGGCGCCAGCACCACAGGGGGACGCGGGGGACGCTTCGGCGGGCGCGGGGCCTTCGGTGCGCGCGGGGGCTTCGGGGAGCGACGCGACGTGGGCGCCTCCGTGGTCGTCACGCCGTCACCTCCGCCGTCCTCGCCGGCCAGGAGCCGCGTGCGGCGCGCACACCCCACCAGGCTGTCGCGACGACGATGAGGACGATCGCGACGAACCAGGGGAAGGCGAACACCGTCGCATCACGGACGAGCGGACTCAGCTCCACCCCGTCGACCTCGTCGGGGGGAAGGATCGTCGCGTGGGCGAAGTACATCCCCCACTGTCCGACGTCTTCGATGGATGCCGTCATCACCCGGGTCTCGCCCGGCTTCAGGTTGTCGACGGTGACGGTGACGTTCTGGCCGACGCCGTTGCCGAACGGCGTCTGCACCCAGAACACCGTGTCGGCGTCGATCGTCGACTCGGAGACGTTCCGGAGGGTCACGGACACCTGGATGTCGCCGGCTGCGGGGTTCAGCGACGGGGTGTAGCGATGCTCGAGGCCGGACACCGTGAGGATGCCGCCGAGGTCGGTCTCGTCGTCGGCGATCGGCGTCGGTTCGGGGTCCGGCGCGACGTCCGACGGGCCGGACGCATCGGACGGCGGCGCTGCTCCGAGCCCGCCGGGCACCGGGTCGTCGTCGGAGCCGCCTTGTTCAGCGTCGCAGTCGGGAGCAGGCCCGAGGACCTCGGCGGAGAGCAGCACGCCTCCGTCGGCATCGACATCCGGCTCGGTGCAGGCGGCCGCCTGGCGGACGACGGCGCCCTGTGCGGGCAGGGGCGCGCTCGCCCACGCTGCCGTGCCGCCCAGCAGCGTGACGCCGAGCGCGACGAGCAGCATCGACGCGCCCCCGAGGACGCGACGGGTCCGGACTCCTGGGCGGCGGGCGTTGATGGGCGGCACCTCAGCGATCCGTGCGGTCGTCAGCGGGCGCGCCCACGGGCACCGGGACGGACTCCGCCTCTGCCTTGCGACGCGCCTCCGCCTCGGTGTGCGCCACCCAGGCGGCCGCGTTCTTCTCGTCACGGCGGCGACGCCACCGCACGAACAGCCAGATGGCGACGCCGAGCACGATGACGGCGAGGATCGTCCACGGGACCACGATCATGACGACGTCGCGCCGGGTCTCCTGGATCGGGGCCTCGATGAACCCGTCGGCCTTGCCGATCATGCGGACGTAGGGGTTGAGGTACCCCCATTGGCCGACACCGGGCACGGTGACCGTGAGGGCCCGGGTCGAGCCCGGCAGCATCTCCTCCACCTCGGTGCGGACGAGCTGTCCGGTCTCGAGGCCGAAGAAGGTGCGCACGCCGGTCACCGCACTGGCCGACAGCGCGACGTTTCCGGCGTTCTCGACCGTGTAGGTGACGGTGGTCGTGCCGTCGAAGGGGTTGATCGTCGGCGAGTACGACGGCGACATGCCCGTGATCGTCAGGAGCGGCTGCAGGTCGCCGGCGACGCGGACGTAGAGGCGGCTGCCGACCCGGCGATCGACGAGCACCTGACCGTCGGGCGAGACGGTCGACACGACGATGCCGGCTGCGTGGTCGCCGGGCGATGCGTCGGCAGGCACGGTCAGATCGACCGGGAGCACCTTCGACCCGCCGGCGGGGAGCGTGACCGTGACCTGCTTCTTGCCGCCCACGGTGATCCAGCTGCCCGCGTCGGTGGGGGTGGCCTCGGTGTCGAGGAGGGCGAACCCTCCGTCGTCGTTGTTGAACGCGTCGGTCGCGAAGACCGTCAGCTCCTGCTCGACGGTGCCCGTGTTGCGCACCTCGTAGAAGTCCTCGATGTGCTGGCCGGGGTCGGCCGCGTACGTGAAACGTGAGCGCCCGTCGGCTCCGGAGTCGTCTGCGGGCGCACCCGCGATGCCGACCGTGTCGTCGTCGGCGGCGAGTGCGGCGGTCGCCGGCATCGACGAGAGCAGAAGCCCGAGGGCGAGCGCGGCGATGGTGGCGATGCCCGCGCGCGAGGTGGTGAAAGGTTGCACAGTACATTCCGACAAGTGAGGCTTGCTGGCTCGCATCCGCGGGGTGAACCAGATGTGAACGCCGGACGCACGATGTCTGCTGACCCGGCCGAAGGACGTGGAAAGGAGGGGCGATGCCTGGTGGCATCGCCCCTCCCGGGGTGCGATCGCGGTGATCGCGAAGGGTGCCTAGTCGCCGATCAGCGTGAGCGTCAGCTTCGAGGTGTAGGTGCCCGCAGGAGCGTCGACCGGCGCCACGAGGGTCAGGTCGGCCGAGAACGTGGTCTCGCCGATGCCCTTGCCCGCGTCAGCAGCGGCGAAGTCCGCCGGGTAGACACCGGAGCCGGCGGTCTGCGCCGCGGCCAGCTCCGCACCGTGCGCGTCGGTGACGAGCGTCGGAGCGAGGCCGAGGTGCTCGGCGCCGAACGTCGACGAACCGCTGGTGAAGTCCGCCACGTCGGCCGTCAGCGTCCAGCCGGGACGCGACACGATGCGCTCGTCGACGACCGAGAACTCCGGCAGCTCGGCGGTGGACGTCGACAGGTGGTTCACGAGCGTCGCGGTGCCGAACGTGGCCTTCGCGCCGGCCGGGACCTCCAGGCTGAGCGCGCCGTCCTCGGCGCCGACCGTGGTCGCCTCGAGGTCGATGTCGCCCTTGAGGCAGTCGTCCGGCGTGGGGATCTCGTCGCAGTGCGCGGGCGGCTCGACGACCGGACCGCTCTGGTCGGCGAACGTCCAGTTGCCCGCGCCGCCCGGCTGCACGACGATCGTCGTGAACAGCACGCCGGCGTCGGCGAGGTTGAGGCCGTTGTTCTTCGTCCACGCGAAGCCGAGGCTGTACGTGCCGCCGGCCTTCACGCCCGCCCAGTTGCCCTTGGTGAAGCCCGAGAGCGTCAGGTTGGGGCTCTGGATGCCGACGGTTCCCGGCACCAGCGACGAGTCACCGGTCGCCGACCAGTTGGCGATGGTGGTCTCCTGACCGACGGGCGAGATGAACAGCGTGGCGCCGGTGGCGTCCGCCGTGCCGGGGAACGGGATGTCGAGGTCGGGGATGGTCTTGCCGGGCGACGAGATCACCTGGTCCTCCCACGCCAGCACCTGGTCGTCAGCGAGCAGGTGCCCGTCGCCGGCGTCCAGGAGGTAGAAGTCGGGCTCCCCGGCGGCCGAGGCCGAGAGCGACGTGCCGAGCACGCCGGCGGCGATCAGGCCGACGGCGACGAAGGACGCCGTCAGCTTCTTCGAAGTGATGTTCATGGTGCTGTTCCTTTCAGGTCAGAGCGTCGCGAACGCGCGCGTGATCGTGGTGGTCGAGGGGGCGAGGAAGCCGAACTTCTTCTTCACGTTGCCGACGGACGTGCCGATCGTGCCGAAGCTCGTCAGGCTGTTCGCCACCGTCGGGTTCACCAGGCGCGCCAGTCCCGCGTCGTACTTCGGGTCGGCGGTGTTGATGCGCGCGTACTCGACCACGAGGTAGGTGTCGCGGCCGAACTTGGTGTCGGAGTAGTAGGTCGAGTTGGGAACGAGGTTCGGAGCGGAGCCGGTGAAGGCCGCCTGCCCGGCGATCGCCGAGCCGAACGCGACACCTGCCGCCGTGGTGGTGTTGAGGCCCGCCACGCCGTTCGCCTGCGAGATCCAGTTGGCCGCCGAGAACGGGATGATCTGGTTCGCGCCCAGCACGGTCGCGTCGTTCTCGGGGGTCGTGTTGCCGGTGTCGTTGACGCACGAGCCGAGCGTGGTGACGCCGATGGCCGAGAGGAAGAACGAGCGCGTGCCCGAGCCGTTCTGCGGGATGCGCGGGGTGACCGCGATGCCGTCGATCTCGGTCGTGGTGCACTCGTAGATCGCCTTGAGCTGCGCGGCAGTGAGCGTGGCCCACGACGCGTTGCCGCCCTTGTACGCGAAGCCGACGGCGTCGCGCGCGTACGGCACGTAGGCGAGGAGGCCGGAGGTGTTCGCGTTGGCGCCGGGGCCGCTCGAGGAGCGCGCGATGTCGACCTGGCCGGTGATCGCCTTCGCCGGAACCGCCGCGTTGCCCGAGTACGTCGCACCCGTGATGGATGCGCGGAGCGCGGTGACGCCGGCGCCCGAGCCGGACGGGCGACCGAAGAACGGGCCGCCGGGCTTGGCCTGGATGGCGGTCGATCCGAACGCGTCGAAGTTGCCGAGCGTGGTGTTCGACGACGTGACGCGGAGGAAGCCACCGGAGGCGTTGGTGCCGTTGATGATGGCGTTGGCCGAGTCCTGCAGCGTGTCCGACCCGACCAGCGAGTAGCTGTTCGAGACGGGCTCGGCGTAGGCGGAGCTGCCGAAGCCGACGCAGGCCAAGGCGACTCCGACGGCCGCGCTGACGGCGACCATCTTCCTGATCTTCATGTGATTCCTTCTGTGTGTTGAGTGAGGTGTCTTGCGATGAGGTGGTGCGGGAAGGGTGAGTTCTGGGGGTCAGAGGCGGCGACGCATCCGACCGATGACGGGCACGGCGCACGCCCCGGCGAGGCCCGCGAGGAGGCTCGTCGGCACGGCCGCCGGCATGGCGGCGAGTTCGGGGTCGGCGGGCGTCACCGGTCCGCTGAGTGCCCCGGCGGCCGCGCCCGACGCATCGGGATCGCCCGTACCGGAGGAGGAGGGGTCGCCCGAGAGTCCGCCCGAGCCCAGCCCGGACCCGTCGCCGGCGCCCGTCCCGGATCCGCCGTCGGCGCCCGGCTCGCCGGCAGGCTGATCGGGGAACTCCTCGGTGGGCGGCGGGGTCGCGGCGCCGGCCTCGATGGCCACGGCGGCGTTGAGCGCCTGCGTGCGCCAGCTGTCGGGGATCGGGGCGTAGCCGTCCGGCAGCTGGCCGAGGTCGACGCCGGGTTCCTGCCCGTTCGTCGCGGCGTAGCGGATGAACGTGGCGTAGCTCGATCGCACGGCTGCGTCGGCGATCGCCGGCGACGCGGCGGCGTACACCGGGACGGTGAGGGGGTACGCGGTGGCGGCCGCCTTCGCCGGCGCGGACTCGGGTGCGAACCCGTAGACCTGCGATTGGGTGGCGGCGGGCGTCATCGCGGCGGCCGCGGCGCGCATCGAGTCGGTGCCGGCCGAGACGAACCGGCCGGCGGGGTTGCGCAGCGCCGCCGTGTAGACCTGGTAGCGCGCAGCGGCGGAGGTGTCGGTCAGCCCGAGCACGCGCTGCTGGCCCGGCAGGTACCGCGCGGCCTTCTGATACTTGGGCACCGGAACGCCCAGCGGATCCCACGCGCCGAGCACCTGCCCGTCGCCGCGCAGTGTGAGGTACGCGCTGGTGGAGAAGTCCGTCACGAACGGGCGCCACGTGATGAGGTCGATCGGACCCTCCGTGTCGGTCCCCTCCTGCACGACGGGATCCGCCTTCGGAAAGTCGTCGCGCGGCAGCGTGAGGGCGGCGCCGGAGGTGTTCGCCTTCGCCGTCGTGGCGCTCCACGGGTTCACCGTCATGCCCCACGGGTCGGCCTTGCCCTTGAGGAAGTCGACTGCGTCGGGGTCGCTGACGATGTAGGTCCAGTGGACCGTGGCCGCGTCGGATCGGCCCTGCGGCACGAGGATGTCGGACAGCGACGGCGAGACGAGTGACTGGTCCGCCCATTCCGGGTCGTTGATCGCCAGGAAGTCGGGGTCGTTCGTGAGCCCGCGCGGGTTGTAGACCCGCTTGCCGTCCGACAGGTGGCTCAGGTGCGTGCGGTCGGCGTACGTCGGCAGGGAGTCGACGTACGAGCTCGTGAGCAGCTTGGCGAGCAGCCGCGGTGTGAGCTTGAGATCCGTGAGCGGCAGACCCGCCCGCTGCTTCGACTCCTCCGACGCGGACTGCTTCGGCTCACGGTCGACGGCGAACGACACGGTCAGCCCGGTGAGCGCGATCGGCGCGTACTGCAGCGTGTCGGTCACCCCGTCTCCCGCGGCGAGCGGCTCGGTCGTGAGCGCCAGCGGCGCCGCACCGCCCGAGTTGGCGGCGATCAGCGCGTCGGATTCGACCCCCGTGAGCGCGGAGTAGATCGCGCCGCCCTTCGCGTTGCAGAGCGCCGGCTGCCACGACGAGATGGCCTGGCTGACGAGCTCACTGCCGGCGAGCTGACGCTCCGCTGCGCCGATCGGGCAGCGCAGGCCGAGCGCCTTGAAGTCGAGGCGCACCGCGATGCGGTGCTTCCACGCATCCCAGAAGAGACCGGACTGCGTGATGTTCGCCGAGCCGGAGTCGCTCGTCCCCCTGGGCACGATCACGAGCCAGCACGACTGACCGGAGACCGCGCCGTAGTCTGCGGTCACGGGGGTGCCGCAGCCGAGTCCGGGGGCCTGCAGGGCGGTCTGCACCTCGAACTTGACCGAGCCGGTGCCGTCCGCGCCCGACCCTGCCCAGGGCACCTCGTTGGTCGTGAGCGCGGTGAAGAACTCATTGGTGTTCAGGTCGACGGTGGAGTCGTGCTTTCCGTCGACGACCGACTCGACGACCTCGTTGGTCACCGAGCGGAACGGGATGCCGGTGTAGGTCGGGTTCGCGAAGCCGTCGCCGAAGACCGTGTACGGCTCGTCCTCCTTGGCGACGGTGTCGTCGCCGTCCCGGAATGCGTCGCGCGTGGTGCCGGGCGTCAGCGTCGCGCCGTACTGGCAGGTCGTCCGGTCGGGCGCGTTCACGTCGTCCGGGTCGTCCCCCCAGCACTGGAAGATCTGCAGGAAGTTCTGGCCGCCGGTCTGCTGGCTGGGCACGGTCGACTGCGCGGCTCCGGTCCAGCTCACCTGGATGCCCTGCGACACCAGGTCCTGCGTCTGCGACACCGTCACGGCGAGGTCGGGGAAGGGCGCGTTCTCGAGGTCGTCGTCCTGTGTCGCCGCGGTCACCGTCACGGCCGAGCCGTCCGCTGCGGCGGCCGAGGGTGCCGCGGCGATGCCCGCGAGCGACATGGTGCCGAACGTCAGGCCGGCGACGATCCCGCCCGCAAGGAGCGAGGGGATCCACGACGTGCGGGACGTGCGGGAAGACGGGCGAAGCAACAGAGGACTCCTGAGAGTGAGCGCCGATCGGGTATGCCGGCGAGCCGAAGCTATGGGCGTGGATTGACATCTGGGTGAACGATTCGCCAACGAGGGCGGGGCCGATCATGGCGGATGGGTGCTGTCGTCAATGGCGCGCGGGAAACAGGGTTTGATCGGGGCTTTCAGCGGGCACGGCGATCGCCGGGGACGTGCCCCGGAGGTCGGCGCGAGGGGATCAGCTCTGCTGCGAGCCGCCTCTGCGCAATCGCCGAGAGGCGAGAGGAGGAACCACCATCGCCAGGACGAGGAGGATGCCGGCGGCCAGCATGAGCGTCTGCGGCGCGCCCCATTCGTCGCTCTCGAGGGTGAACGGAGCGGATGCGGCGACGGCCGTGCCTGTCGAGCCCGAGACGAGCGCCCCGTTGGAGTCGTAGACCGCTTCGCCCGAGCCACCGCCGGCGTCGCCGGATGCGTCGCCGCTCCCCCCGTCGCCGCCGGACCCGCCCGCGGCCGCGCCCGATCCGTCGCCGGACCCCGACCCGCCCGAGCCGGACCCGCCGGAGCCGGCACCGGCCGAGCTGCCGCCGGTGCCGCTGCCCGTCGTCGGGGTCTCCACGGAGCCCGCGCCGGCGGTTCCCGTCGTGCACTGGTTGGGGCCCTTCCGATCGCAGTCGGCCGGCTGTGGGGCCGTCTTCGCGAGCTGGTTGCTGGAGGGGCTGTCGCCGGCCTTGAAGGTGGGGTTGTTGCACTTCGCGAGGTCGATGCCTGCGGAGCCGGCACCGGGGATGCGCTTGATCTGATCGGACCCGGCCATCACCAGGTTCATCGGCAGCGGCGAGTAGCCGAGCGCCGCCGCCTGCTGCTGCCCCTCGCACAGGACGTAGCTGGCGAAGGCGCCGAGGGTGCGCCCCTTCTTCTTGGTGAAGACGTTCGTGGTCTCCGTCGGCACGATCATGTACGAGTAGCTCGACAGCGGGTACGCGCGCGGGTCGGTGCTGCCGTAGACGCCGTCGAGGATCTGCGTGAGGTAGTCCACCGACGACTCGTTGTCGTTGATCTTCGCCTTCAGCATCGCGACGGCGACGGACGACGCGGTCGGCTCGATGTAGTAGCCGGCCTCGTTCAGCACCTTCGCGACGGGGAAGCCCGACTTCAGCGCGTACGAGTACTCGACGTACGTGATCGCGCCCTCACCGTAGTTCTGGCTCACGTACCCGGCGACGCCGAGCGAGCCGTTCTGCGCCTTCCCGCCCGACGGCGTCGGGAACTGCGAGGTCATGCCCGCCTTCCAGATGTCGGAGTGCGTCTTCGACATCCACAGGGTGAACTGCGCCGACGAGCCGGACCCGTCCGACCGGACCACCGGCACGATCGTCCGGTCGGGCATCTTCAGTCCGGGGTTGTCGGCCTGGATGGCCGCGTCGTTCCACTTCTTGATCGCGCCGGTGAAGATCTTCGTGATCGTGGTGCCCGACAGCCGCAGGTTCGTGACCCGCTTGCCGCCGATTTTCAGGTTGTACATGAACGACGTCCCGCCGGCGACGATCGGCATGTACGCATACTTCGTCGTCGGACGCTCGGGCGCCGAGTTGTCGGTCGGGTTCGTCTGGAACGGGATCTCGCTGATCGCGAAGTCGACGCGCCGGTTGATGAAGTCGGTGCGGCCGGCCGACGACCCGACACCCGAGTAGTTCACCGTCATCGCGTAGTTGGACGCCACGTTGCGACGCCACTGGTCGAGGGCGTTCTGCGACCAGGTCGATCCGGAGCCGGAGATCCGGGTCCAGCTGTCGTCGGCGGTCGCGGGCACGCTGGTGAGCCCCGCGGCCATCACGAGGAGTCCGGCCAGCACCAGGGCGAGCCGGCGGAAGCGGGAAGGACGGCGGATCACGGTGTCTCCTCTGAGGACGGAGCCGAGGGGGCGGGGTGGGAGGCGGGCACGGCGAGGTGGGCGGCGGCGCCGGCGGGCGGGCGCTGCGCCATCCGCACCGCGTCGCGGCGAGACGCGTCTGCGGCCGCCCGCTGCTGGCGGGGCGTCAGCCGCCCCGGTCCGCGGCCGCCGAGGATGCGGGCGATCGTGAAGAGCAGCAGCACCAGGAAGATCAGCGTCGCGGCCGCGCCGAAGCCGCGCGCGATCATGTTGGGCTCGGGCGACTTGACCATGTCGAAGCCCTGCAGCGGCAGCGAGATCATCGGCCCGGAGAACGGGTTGAGGTTCATGACTGCCGTCACCCCGGAGGTGAGGAGGACGGGCGAGGTCTCGCCGACGCCGCGGGCGGTGCCGAGGATGACGGCGGTGACGAGGCCCGACCGTGCGGTGGGGAGGACGACGTGCCACACCGTGCGCCACCGGGATCCGCCGAGCGCGTAGGACGCCTCGCGGAGGTTGCCGGAGACGAGGCGCAGCACGACGTCGGACGCACGGATCACGATGGGCAGCATCATCACCGTGATCGCGATCGACGCCGCGAAGCCGGACTTCTCGTGGGTGACGAGCGTGATGATCGCCGCGTACACGAACAGGCCGGCGACGATCGAAGGCAGCGCGGTCATCGCGTCGGACACGGTGCGGACGAATCGCGCGAACCGGCCCCCGATCTCGTTCATGAACACCGCGGTGGTGATGCCCAGCGGGATCGTGATCGCGAGCGCGATGCTGATCTGGATGAGGGTGCCGACGATCGCATGCAGGATGCCGCCCACGTCGAGGGGGTCCAGCGGCCCGGCGAACTCCATCGTCTCGGTGAAGAAGTTGAGATGGCTCATCGCGGGGATGCCGCGGATGAGCGCGTAGGCGACGACGAAGATCAGGGCGCCGATGAGGATCAGCCCCGCGCTGTAGAGCAGCGCCGTCATCACCCGGTCGGCGACGGCCTGACGGTCGCTGCGCAGGGAGACGAGGAAGGCGAAGATGCCGACGAAGGCGAGGTAGGCGACGACCGCCCATCCGACCGCACCGGTCATCGGCGTGAACCACCCGAACAGCAGAGTGGCCAGGGCCACGGCTGCGGCGAGCGCGCCGATCACGTTGAACCGGTCGTCCAGGGTGCCGCTGCGGACGATGCGGCGCTCCCCGACCTCCGTGTCGCCGGGGTCGGGCAGGTGGGTGCGTCCTGGCCGGACCGCCGGCTCGGTGTGCACGTCGGAGAGCGTCATGTCACGCATCCGTCTCTGCGCCCGAGCGCGACCGGGCGACGATCTGCGACGCGGTGAAGTTGATGATGAGGGTGATGAGGAAGAGCACCAGGCCGGCTGCCATGAGGGCCGACAGTCCGAACTCGCTCGCCTCGCCGTAGCGCAGCGCGATGAGCGCGGACACCGAGTTCGATCCCGTCTTGAGCACCTGCCAGTTGATCTCGAAGATGGGCGAGATGATCATGTAGATCGCGATCGTCTCGCCGAGGGCACGGCCGAGACTCAGCATGGTGCCGCCGATGATGCCGCCGCGTCCGAACGGCAGCACGACGGTGCGGATCATGCCCCAGCGCGTCGACCCGAGCGCGAGGGCGCCTTCGCGCTCTCCGACCGGAGCCTGCGAGAACGCCTCGCGCATCACCGATGTCTGGGTGGGCACCACCATCAGCGCGACGACGATGCCGGCGATGAACGCCGACGACGTGAACGCGCTCGCATCGGTCAGCCGATTGCCGTCGGCGTCGGTGACGGCGAAGATCGGGATCCACGCGAAGTACGTCGAGATCCACTGCGCCACCGGGATGACGTTCGCCTGCAGGAAGAACACGCCCCACAGTCCGTAGACCACGCTGGGGACGGCCGCCATCAGGTCGACGAGAGTGATGAGCGCCGACTTCGGCCCTTCCGGCAGGATCTCGCTGATGAGCAGGGCGGTGCCGAGCCCGAGCGGCACCGAGAGCGTCAGGGCGATGAGGGCGATCGACACCGTTCCGAACAGCACCGCCGCGATGCCGAACTCCTGCGTCTCCGGCGACCACTGCTGCTCGGTGAAGAACGAGAAGCCGGCGACCCGCAGAGCGTCGCCCGCCCGGAAGGCGAGGAAGATGCCGACCGCGAGCATGATCCCGACGGTGATCCCGCCGGCAGCGAAGCTCACGGTGCGGAAGGCGCGATCCGCACCGGACGGGCGGGACTTCAGGTCGCGGCGCGTGGCCGCCGCGAAGGCGTCGTCGTCCGACACCGGCAGGACGGTGGTCTGTTCGTCGTCTCTGCGGACGTCGAGGTCGAGGCTCACGCGAGCACACCGGGGCGCGGCACAGCGGACATCAGGTTCCTTCGGGTGGAAGATCGACCGGAGCGAGTGGGCGCCTCACGGTCGTTGATCAGCGTGGACCCGCTCGGTGAACGCAGGGCGTCCGGCGGGCGAAGGACGGCCGTCTGCGGTGTTGACGAGGCGTTCCGCGCGCTCATGGGGTGGGCACCGGGGTCGGCGACGGAGATGGCGCGTGGGTGGGCGTGGCGCTCGGAGTCGGCGCGGTGGTCGGCGGGGGTGTCGGGGAGGGGGATGCTGCGGGCGCGGCCCGCAGGACGGTCACGGTGGCGCCGAGACGGATGGATGCGCCCGCCGCGGGGTCCGTCCCCAGCACCGCGCCGTGGGCGGCCTCTGCGCCTGCCGTCTCCGCGAACACCACGACGAAGCCGGCCTCCTCGAGGGTCGCGGTCGCGCGTTGCGGCGACGACCCGGCCACCGGCGGCACCGCGTTGAAGCCGGACGCCACGACGAGGGAGACCGCGCCGCCGCGGGCGAGGCGGGCTCCGGCTCCGGGCGACGAGCTCAGCACGGTCTCGGCCCGGCGCGGGGAATCCGCCTGCGACAGCTCGCCCACCACGAACCCCGCCTCGGCGAGGGCAGCGCGTGCCGCAGCCAGGGTCAGGGTGCGCAGGTCGGGCACGCTGGTCGTGGCCGGGTCCGCCGGACCGCCGGTCGTCGGCGCGACCGTGCGGGACGCGGTCGGTGTGGCGGATGCCCGCGGCGCCGTCGGCGAGGGGGAAGCGACCGCGACCGACGGCGCGGTCGCGGCGGCGTAGAAGATCGCCGCGGCGATCCCCGCCGCCGCGAGCCCCCCGACCGCCCACGCCCATCCCGCGCGCCCACCCCTCGTGCCGAGATCACGTGATCTCGGCGAGCGCACATGTCCTGGTGCGCCATTGCGGGTGATCTCGTCGAGATCACGTGATCTCGCCTCAGCGGGGGTGAGGTTGGTGCGGCCGAGCACCTTCGTCACGTCGGTGCGCGAGACCGGCACGGGGCGGGCGGCGGGCAGTGCGGCCGCCGCGGCGAGCGCCGCCCGCATCTCGTCGGCCGACGCGAACCGGTCGGCCGGGCTCTTCAGCATCGCGCGCACCACCACCCGATCGAGCGCCCGGGGGATACGGGGGTCGGTCACCGACGGCACCGGTGGTGGGGCCTCGACGTGGGCGCGCATTGTCTGCGCCGCGTCTGCGCGCTCGAACGGCGGGCGTCCGGTCAGCGCGAAGTGCAGCACCGCGCCCGCCTGGTAGAGATCGCCGCGCTCGTCGACCGGCTCGCCGCGGGCCTGCTCGGGCGACACGTAGTTCACGTTGCCGAGGACGCCGGTCCGTCCGTCCTCCGTCGCATTCAGGATGCTGGAGGCAACCAGAGCCGCCTCGCCGGCGGCGTCGGCCGACCCGAAGTCGAGCAATCGCACGCTCGCGAGCGACAGCACCCCGTCGACATCGACGGCCACCGTGATGTTGGACGGCGACACGTCGCGGTGGATGATGTCGGCCGCATGCAGGGCGGTCAGCGCCCGCAGCAGGCCTTCGCCGACCGCGACGGCGTCGGCGGCGGAGAGCGGTCCGTGGCGCTCGACATGCTCGGCCAGACTCACGCCCTCGGCCAGGTCGAGAGCGATCCAGACGACCGGGTCGGCCGCGTCGCCGTCGATGCCGGCATCCACGACCCCGACGAGGTGCGGATGCCGGACGCCCCGCATCCGCTCCGCCTCACCGAGGAACGCCGCCCTGGCGTCGGCGCGACGCGCCAGATGGGGATGCAGCGTCTTCAGCGCGACCGAAGCGCCCGTCTCCCCGTCGACGGCGGCGAAGACCGAGGCCGAGCCGCCCGAGCCCAGCAGCGGGCCGAGCTGGAAGCGCCCCGCCAGCAGGCCCGGAGCACGGGTGGGCCCACCCGCACCGGCGGGCCCACCCGCACCGACGTCCGGTGAGTTCTCACCATCCGTCGGCACTGTCGCTCCGCGGCGTTCGGCGGACGAACCGCCCGGACGGCCCACAGCGATCCGCTGCGGGCGACAGCACGGCTCCAGGCAGCGCCGCGAGCGCCAGCGCTGCGGCCTCGGCCCCGGATGAGCTCGACGCGTACCACCGGCTGCAGGTCATGACGGGCATGCCGTGGGCGGTGAGGATCCAGGCGCGGGCGGAGCCCCCCGGCGCGGTGAGCATCTCGACCTCGAGCGCATCGGGCGCGGCCTGCAGCTGCTCGACGTGCGTCCGGGCCCGTTCGAAGCTGCGGTACAGGTGGTAGCTGCGGCCGATCTCGCGGTTGTTGCTGGCCATGAGACGCCAGAGGCCGCTGCGGGGGCCAGCCGGAGCGGAGGCGACGTGCTCTGCGGCCTCGCGGACGCGCTGGGCACCGGCGAGGGGAACCAGCGGATCGCGGAACCGCCGCCACGCCAGCTTGAGCGGGTCGTCGGGTGACTCGAAGGCAGTGAAGGCGACGCGCGCGCGGACCATCACCCCGCCGGGGGGACTCACGGTGTCTGCCATCCGGGTGTCGCTCCAGTACCGGCCCATCGCGCTACCGCCGACATGGCGGGGCTGTGCTCAGCTACCAAATGAGGAGGATCCGGGACATGTGTGACGCACAGGCCCTGCAGAGGCAATCCACAGGTGTCGCGGAGATGACCAGTTGGGGCGGAGACCTCCGCCGGCTCGAAACGCCGTACTCAGGCGCCTGCAGCGCCGCGTTCAGGCGCCGCGTGAACCCGCGTCGGAGCGGCCGACGTCGGTGCGGTGGAAGTTCTGGAACGAGCGGGATGCGGTGGGCCCGCGCTGCCCCTGGTACCGGTTGCCGTAGGGGCCGGAGCCGTAGGGGTTCTCGGTCGGCGAGCTCAGGCGGAAGAAGCACAGCTGGCCGATCTTCATGCCGGGCCACAGTTTGATCGGCAGCGTCGCCACGTTCGACAGCTCGAGGGTGACGTGGCCGGTGAAGCCGGGGTCGATGAAGCCGGCAGTGGAGTGGGTCAGCAAGCCGAGGCGGCCGAGCGACGACTTGCCCTCGAGGCGGGCGGCCACGTCGTCGGGCAGGGTGATCTGCTCGAACGTCGAGCCGAGCGCGAACTCGCCGGGGTGCAGGATGAAGGGCTCGTCCGGGGCGACCTCGATCAGGTGCGTCAGGTCGGGCTGATCCTCCGCGGGGTCGATGAACGGGTACTTGTGGTTGTCGAAGAGACGGA
Organism: Microbacterium terricola; assembly: GCF_027943945.1. NCBI lineage: Bacteria > Bacillati > Actinomycetota > Actinomycetes > Micrococcales > Microbacteriaceae > Microbacterium > Microbacterium terricola. The sequence continues at coordinate 3,065,899 of NZ_AP027141.1, forward strand.
AGTACCGGTCCAGCCGCACATCGACGCTCGAGGGCTGCACCATCTCGGGCTGCCACGGGTCGAGGCCGATGCGGCCTGCGTCGAGTTCCAGGCGGATGTCGCGGTCACTGAGCAGCACGGGCTCAGCCTACCGGCGCGGTCAGGGTCTGTCTGGGAGCGCCAGACGTACCGTACTCAGGAGGAATCGTGGGGAGCATGGGCAGGCTCCCCAGAACTCCGCGTCGCGCCCACCGCGCGGTGCCCGTTGGTCCTGAGAACGGTACGGTCATCCGCGCCTGAGCGGGCACGCCGCCCGCGGGAGACCGGTGGGCACCCCGACAGGGCACCCACCGGCTCCTCACTGCCTACTTGTCGGAGATCGTGCGGATCGCGCCGGTGCGGCGCTGGATCTCGTCGGCGACCGCGATGGCGTCGCCCGACGGCGCGTCCGACTTGCGGTCGGGACGGGCCAGCAGCATGTAGACCAGGCCGGTGCCCATCACCACGCCGAGTCCGAGCAGCACGATCCAGTCGGTCAGGACTACGCCCGACTCGCCCGGCTTCGCCAGCAGGTAGATGGCGAAGATGCCGTAAGCCAGAGCGACGATGTTGACCACGATGCCCCAGCGGCCGAGCGAGAACGGGCCCGCCGGCTTCCAGCCCTTGACCCGCTGACGCAGCGCGGCGAGCACCACCATCTGGAACGACACGTAGATGCCGAGGATGGCGAAGGCCGTGATCGGCACGAGCAGGTCGGCGTTGATCCAGATGAGCAGGCAGAACAGGGCGGGGACCGTGCACGCCACGATGAGCGCATTCGTCGGGACCTTGCTGCGGGGCGACACCTTCGACAGCCACCGCGACCCGGGGATCATCCCGTCGCGCGCGAACGAGAACAGCAGCCGGCTGGCCGCTGCCTGCAGGCTGAGCACGCAGGAGATGAACGCGGTGATGACGACGACGAGGAACAGGCGCGCACCCACGGTGCCGAGGGTCGACTCGAGGATCGTGCCGATCGGGTCGGCCTCTTCGCCGCTGACGATCGCCCCGAGGTCGGGAGCCGCCATCACGTAGCCGCCGAACGAGAACAGCGCGGAGACGCCGCCGACGAGGATTGTCAGCACCATGGCGCGCGGGATGCGGCGGGCCGGGTTCTCGACCTCTTCGGCCACATCGCCGCAGGCTTCGAATCCGTAGAAGAGGAAGAGACCGGCGAGCGCGGCGCCGAGGAACGCCGACGCGTAGCCGTTCTCGCCGCCGAGGCCCATCGTGTCGAAGAACACCGAGAACTCCTGCTTGCGCTGGAAGATCAGGAGGTACAGTCCCAGACCGATCACGCCGATCAGCTCGGCGGCGAGACCGATGCGCGCGACGCGCGACAGCCAGCGGGTGCCCGAGAAGTTGATCAGCAGGGCGAGCACGAGCAGCGCGAGCGTGATGACGAAGCCGCTCGTCGCGTCGACGGTCAGGCCGAACAGGCTCGCGACGAAGCCGGCGCCGTACTCGGCGACCGCGGTGATCGTCACCAGCAGCGCCCAGACGTAGGCCCAGGCGGCCAGCCAGGCGTACCGACGGCCCCACAGTCGCCGCGCCCAGGGGTAGATGCCGCCGTGGATCGGGTACTGCGACACGATCTCACCGAACACCAGCGCCACGAGGAGCTGGCCCGCACCGACGATGACGATCCAGAAGATCGACGGCGGGCCGCCGACGGTCATCGCGAGCGCGAACAGCGAGTAGACGCCGACGAGCGGCGACAGGTAGGTGAAGCCCAGGGCGAAGTTGGCCCAGAGGCTCATCGAGCGGTCGAACGAGTTCGAATAGCCGAGCACCTCCAGGTGCTCGGAGTCGTCGAGCGACGGCTGTTGCGGGGGTCGGTTGGTCATCGATTGCCTTTCGTCATTGGAAGGTCGTTGCGTTTTTCTGGTGCGCGGATGCGGCGGGGTCAGCCGATGCGGATCAGCTTCTTGTTCGCGAACTCGTCGGCTCCGAGCCGACCGAGCTCACGACCCGTGCCCGAGCGTTTGATGCCCCCGAAGGGGAGTTCGGCGCCGTCGGCGGCGACGACGTTGACGAAGACCATGCCGGCTTCGATCTGGTCTGCGACCCGGAGCGCCTGCTCATCGTCGGTCGTGACGAGGTAGGAGCCCAGTCCGAACGGGGTGTCGTTGGCGAGCGCGACCGCGGCGGCCTCGTCCGCGACGCGGTACATCGTCGCCACCGGGCCGAAGAACTCCTCGCGGTATGCGGGGTTCTGGGGCGACACGTCGGTGAGCACCGTCGGCGTGAAGAAGTTGCCGTCACGCGTGCCGCCGACGCGGATCCGAGCGCCGTGGCACGTGGCCTGGATCACCTGCTGCTCCAGCCGATCGGCGGCCTGCGCGGACGAGAGCGGGCCGACGACAGTGCCCGAGACCCGCGGGTCGTCGGTGCTCAGGGCGGCGAACGCCTCGGCGAACGCGTCGACGAACTCGTCGTAGAGGTGGTCGACGATGATGAAGCGCTTGGCGGCGTTGCACGCCTGGCCCGAGTTCTCCATGCGCGCCGTGATGGCTGACTCGACGGTGGCGGCCATGTCGTCGGTCGAGAGCACGATGAACGGGTCGGATCCGCCGAGCTCGAGCACCACGCGCTTCAGGTTGCGGCCGGCGAGCTCCGCGACCGCGGCACCCGCTCGCTCGGACCCCGTCAGCGAGATGCCGGGGACGCGCGGGTCGGCGATGACTCCGGCGATCTGCCCCTCGGAGGCGAGGAGGGTGACGAACACGCCCGCCGGGGCGCCGGCGTCGCGGAACAGGTTCGCGAGGGCTTCCGCGGACTCCGGACACTGCGGTGCGGGCTTGAGGAGGATCGTGTTGCCGAGGATCAGGTTCGGGGCGGCGAAGCGGGCGACCTGGTAGTAGGGGAAGTTCCACGGCATGATGCCGAGGATCGGGCCGAGGGAGCTGCGCCGGATGAACGCGCGGCCGTCGCCGGCCAGGAGCGGGATGCTCTCGTCGCCGAGGAACGCCTCGGCGTTGTCGGCGTAGTACGAGTAGATGTCGCCGCAGAAGTCGACCTCACCCAGCGCGGAGTCGATCGGCTTGCCCATCTCCCGCACGATGATCTCGGCGAGCTCCTCCCTGCGCTCGACGTGCAGTTCGGCGATGCGTCGCACGACCGCTGCGCGTTCGGCCACAGTCTGGCCGCGGCTCCACCCCGCGTGGGCGCCCGCGGCGAGGGCGACTGCCGCATCCACTTCCGCGTCCGTCAGCGCGGGGTAGTCGCGCTCACGCGTGCCATCCACCGGGTTCACCACGGCATACGTCGTCGTCATCTGCACGTTCATCCTTCGGGTCGGGGCCGGCGTCCCACCGCCGGTGCGCGTCACGCTACGTGGCTGTCCCCGCCGCTCGCATGTCCTGGCGGTACAGGTGTCTGCGAAGTTGACCCTGCGCGCACATCGACCTGTTCCTGCGCGAGCCAGGCGCGCACAGCATCCCCGTCCGCGTCGAGCGCGGGAGGCGTGCGAGGGGTCGCGACACGGAAGGCGGAGTACCGGATCGGGTGGCTGAGCTGGTCGGGATGCCCCTCACCGACCGGCACAGTCGGGTCGAGGTCGAGGTCGCGCGCGAGCGCGATCGCCTCACCGATCGTGTTCACCTTGCCGGCAGGGATGCCGGCGGCCGAGAATCGCTCCGCCCAGGCGGTCACCGTGTCGGCCGCGAGGGCGGTCTCGAGCTCCGCGACGAGCTCACAGTGATGGGCGACGCGGTCGGCGTTGCGCGCGAAGCGCGGATCATCCGCCAGCTGGGGCGCCCCGATGACCTCGCAGATGATCCGCCATTGCCGGTCGTTGCCGCACGCGACGGCGAGCGACCCGTCCTGGCAGCGGAGGCTGTCGTAGGGGGCGATGGACGGATGCCGGTTGCCCAGGCGCGCGGGAGCCTCCCCTGTCGCCAGGTACGCCGAAGCCTGGTTGGCCAGGGATCCCAGGAGAGAGGAGAGCAGGTTGACCTCGACGTGCTGGCCGAGGCCGGTGCTGTCGCGGTGGCGCAGCGCGCTGAGCGTCCCGATGACCGCGTCCTTCGCCGTGAGCACGTCGACCAGGGCGACGCCGACCTTCTGGGGCTCGCCGTCCGGGTCGCCGGTGATGGACATGAGGCCGCCGACCGCCTGCACGAGGAAGTCGTAGCCGGGCAGGTCCGCGCCGGCTCCCGAACCGAATCCGCTGATCGACGTGTAGACGACCCGGGGGTTTCCTTCGCGCACCGTGGCCTCGTCGAGCCCGAAGCGGGCGAGGGCACCAGCACGGTAGTTCTCGATGACGACGTCGGCTCTGGCGACGAGCCGGTGGGCGACGGCGAGGTCGTCCGCATCGGCGAAGTCGAGCGCGATCGACTGCTTCGAGCGGTTGGCGCTCTCGAAGTACGAGCTCGAGGATCCGCTCCACGGAGGTCCCCACTGGCGGGTGTCGTCGCCCGACCCAGGGCGCTCGACCTTGATCACGGTGGCGCCGAGGTCGGCGAGCATCACCGCGGCCAGCGGGCCGGCGAGAACGCGGCTGAGGTCCGCGACGACCACGCCGTCAAGCGGTCGCGAGCTCATCGGCTCTCCGCACCTCCTCGGCGAGGATGCCCATGCCTTCGAGGAGGAGGTCGTCATCGATGACGAGGGGCGGCAGCAGGCGGATGACGTTGCCGAAGGTGCCGGACAGGAGCACGAGCAGGCCGCGCTCGTGGCACCGCGCGACGATCGCTGCGGCCGTCTCGGCATCGGGCCGCGTACCACCCGGGTGCACGATCTCGAGCGCGAGCATCGCCCCTCGGCCACGGAACTCCCCGACGTGCGGCGCCGCGATCGCGTCGGCGAGCGCCGACCGGGTGAGCTCCTCGATGCGCCGGGCGCGGTCGACGAGGCCCTCCTCGACGATGACGTCGAGGGCCGCGATCGCCGCGGCGCAGGCGATGGGGTTGCCCGCGTAGGTGCCGCCGAGCCCGCCGGGCGCGATCGCGTCCATGATCTCGGCCCGTCCGGTGACGGCTGCGAGAGGAAGCCCGGCGGCCAGCGCCTTCGCGGTCGTGATGAGATCGGGGATCACGCCGTCGTGCTCCACCGCGAACATCGCGCCGGTGCGCGCAAGCCCCGCCTGGATCTCGTCGGCGATCATGACGATCCCATGCCGCGTGCAGTAGTCGCGGATGGCGGAGAGGTACCCGGGCGGCTGGACGATGACGCCGCCCTCGCCCTGGACCGGTTCGACGACGATCGCCGCCACGTTCTCGGCGCCGATCTGAGTCTCGACCATCTCGGTCAGGCGCGCGAACGACTGCTCTGCCGCGTTCTCCGCACCACCGGGCCACCGGTACGGGTACGGCGCGGGTGCGCGGTGGATGTCGGTGGCGGCTGGCCCCGCACCCCGGTAGGGCTTGTACTTCGCGGTCATCGTGCCGGCGAGCAGCGTGCGACCGTGGAAGGCATGATCGAGCACGACCACGGCGGCACGCCCCGTGTGGGCCCGCGCGATCTTCACCGCGTTCTCGACGGCCTCCGCACCGGTCGAGAACAGGGCGGTCTTCTTCGCGTGATCCCCCGGCGTCAGTCGGTTGAGCCGCTGCGCCACGCCGAGGTAGCCGTCGTACTCGGTCACGAGGAAGCAGGTGTGCGTGAACAGCGCGGCCTGCTCCTGCACGGCGCGCACCACGCGCGGGTGCGAGGCGCCGACGCTGGTCACGGCGATCCCTGAGGCGAAGTCGATGAACTGATTCCCGTCGATGTCGCGCAGGATCGCGCCCGACGCCCGTTCGATGAAGATCGGCACCGCGTTGCCGAGCCCGCGAGGCAGCTCCCGCGCCCGCGCATCCGCGCGCGCCGCCGAGGCCGACCCGGGCAGCCCGCCCTCCCTGATGCGCACCTGCTCCACCACCGTGTTCACCTGGTCCTCCTCGATCGACTGTCCTCCGGACGATAAGGCACCCCGCCGCGCGGAACTTGGTGTGCGCGCACAGCCTTCATCGAGAGTGGTCCCGGTCAGCCATGCGGGTGGTCGCGCAGTGCGATCCACAGCTCCGACGCGATGTCCGGGTCGTCGAGGTCGATCCCGAGGGTGTCCCGGGCGATCTGCACGCGGTTGCGCACGGTGTTCCTGTGCAGTCCGAGCTCCCGCGCGGCGGCCTCCCAGCTGCCGCGATGGCGGATGTACCCCTGTACTGCTTCGACGAGCGGCGCACGCGAGTACATCCGCAGCGCCTCGGCCGCCACATCACCCTGAGACCGGCCGGGCGCATCGCTCGCGGTGAGCACGGCTCCTGCCTGTGCACGGCGCGCTCTCTCGACGGTCGCGCGGACCACCGCGGGCACCTCGGCAAGCGGCACCGGGTCGCTCAGTGCTCCGCTGAGCGACTCGAGCGGCGTCCAGTGCTTCGAGTCCACCGACGGACCCGCGCCTGCCGCCTCGTCGATGAGCAGCACCAGGCGACCGGCGTGCCAGGCGGCGAGAGGCGGGTTGCACCGTTCGGCGATCAGCCCGCGGCGGATCAGCTCCGCGACCATCGCATGGGCCTGGGGCGACGGCGGCGCCATCGCACGGGGGGAGGTCGAGGGCAGTACATGCGCGGCGGGGACGAAGACCCTCACGGCGGGAGGCATCGGGCGCGCGCCGACCGCCGCCCGCAGCGCCCGCGCGGCGGAGACCTCGCCGTCGAGCAAGAGCGCGCCGGCGGCACTGTCGATCGAACGCTCACTGCCGTGCGCATCGTTGCGCAGCGTGGCGCGCAGCGAGAGCGCCGCGGCGGCCGTGAGCATCACCTGCCGGTCCGTCTTCGACGGCCGGCGGGTCGTCCCGACCACGAACGCGCCCACGGGACGGCTGCCCTCGGTGATCGGGTAGGCGATCACATCGAATCCGTGCAGCGGAAACGTCGCGGCGCCGATGCTGCCGCGCTGGGCGAACCGCTGCAGCTCCGTGCGCAGCGCCGGCAGCACACCCGCCGCACTCGCCGGCCAGATGGAGACCTCGGGCCCCTCGAACGGCGCCGCCATCGCCCAGCTGCCCATCGCCTGCGCGACGGACTTGACCACGGCATCCACCCCGTTCGCACCCGCCGCTGCGCGGACCACGGAGGTCTGGAGGCCGATCTGCTGGACGAGTCCCGCCCTGCCCTCGGCGGCGACGAGCTCCCAGTACTTCGTTGTCACCGTGCGGAACGCCTGGTCCACCGGCACGAGCAGCAGCGGCATCCCCGCGGCATCACACGCCTCCCGCAGCGCGGCCGGCACCTCGTCGTAGTTCGGGCCCAGCCCGATGACGAGCACCCGCACGTCGCGATCCACGAGCCGCTCGATGTAGTCGGGCACCGCGACAGCAGGATCGAGCAGCGGCATCCCGGTGGTGAGCAGCAGTTCGCCGCCCTCCAGGTACCGGGTGGGGTCGATCAGCTCGGAGATGTGCACACCGGTGAGCTCGATCGGCGCTCTGGCCGCGGCGTTGACGGGTTGCAGTGCGGGCCCTGAGGCGCGCACAAGGTCGGCCAGCGTGACCATGACTCCTCCTTGAGTTGTGCGCAGCGCATAGCTGCACCGTCACAGTGTGCCGATGATACACATCTGCTCACCGGGCTCGGCCTAGTCTCACGGTGCGGGCTTCGCACATCCGCCCTGGAGGAACCATGGAACCGACCGACCTGATCAGCTTCGACACGCTGCTCTCCGCCGATGAGATCGCCTTCCGTGACGTGGTCCGCCGATTCGTGGACGACGCCATCCGCCCGAACATCGCCGAATGGTACGAGAACGCGGTCTTCCCGCGCGAGATCATCGCCCCGATGGCCGAGCTCGGGCTCCTCGGATTGCACCTGGACGGGTACGGATGCGCGGGGCGCAGCGCGGTCGAGTACGGCCTCGCTGCTTCCGAGGTCGAGGCCGGCGATTCGGGCCTGCGCACGTTCATGTCGGTGCAGGGGTCGCTCGCGATGACCGCGATCCACCGGCACGGCTCCGAGGAGCAAAAGGCGGAGTGGCTTCCGCGGATGGCGGCGGGGGAAGTGATCGGATGCTTCGGGCTCACGGAGCCGGGCGCCGGGTCCGACCCGCAGAGCATGACCACCTTCGCCCGGCGCGACGGGTCGGACTGGGTCATCACCGGGGCGAAGCGGTGGATCGGCCTTGCGGCCATCGCCGACATCGCGATCATCTGGGCACAGACCGACGCGGGCATCCGCGGGTTCATCGTGCCCACCGCCAGCGAGGGCTTCACGGCGACGCCGATCGCCGCCAAGCTCTCGATGCGCGCATCGCAGCAGTGCGACATCGACCTCGACAACGTCCGCGTCCCCGATGATGCGCTGCTGCCCGGAGCGATCGGCATGCGTGGGCCCTACGTCTGCCTGAACGAAGCCCGCTACGGCATCGCATGGGGTGTGCTCGGCGCCGCGCGCGACAGCTGGATCGTCGCCAGGGAGTATTCGATCGGGCGCCTGCAGTTCGGCCGTCCGATCGCCGCAGCCCAGCTCACCCAGCAGAAGCTCGTCGACATGGCACTGGAGATCGACAAGGGATTCCTGCTGGCACTCCAGCTGGGGCGGCTGAAGGATGCCGGCACGCTGGATCATCGCCAGATCTCCACCGGCAAGCTGAACAACACCAGGGTTGCGATCGACGTCGCCCGAACGGCCCGCACCATCCTCGGCGGCAACGGGATCACCCTGGACTACTCGCCGCTGCGCCACGCGAACAACCTCGAGTCCGTCCGCACGTACGAGGGCACCGACGAGATGCACACGCTCATCCTCGGGCAGATGATCACCGGCATCCCGGCGTTCTGAGGCGCTCGATCATGACGGTCACGGTGCGCAGTCACATTGCAGGCGAGTGGGTGGACGGGGAGGGCGAAGAGTTCGAGGTCAGCAACCCGGCACGGTGCGACGAGGTCGTCGCCCGTGGTCGCACGTGCAGCGCCGACGAGCTGACGCGGGCGGTGGACGCCGCGGCGGCGGCGGCGCGGTCGTGGGCGCACACGCCCGCGCACGAGCGGGCAGGCTACCTCGCGCGGGCGGCCTCTCGCCTGGAAGCGGACGCCGACGGCCTTGGCCGCGAGCTCAGCCGCGAGGAGGGCAAGACACTCGTCGAGGGACGTGGCGAGGTGCTGCGGGCAGCACAGATCCTGCGGTTCTTCGCGGCCGACGCCGACCGTGAAGCCGGAGAGATCTACAACTCGCCGCGGCGCGGTGAGCGCATCCTCGTCAGCCGTCGCCCGGTCGGGGTCGTCGCGGCCATCACGCCGTTCAACTTCCCGATCGCCATCCCCGCCTGGAAGATCGCGCCCGCGCTGGCCTATGGCAACGTCGTCCTGTTCAAGCCGGCATCGGCGGTGCCGCTGCTGGCGATGCGGTTCGTCGAGGCCCTGGTCGACGCGGGCCTTCCCGCCGGCGTGCTGCAGCTCGTGCTCGGCGACAGCGAGATCGGCAGCGGACTGGTCGAGCATCCCGGCGTGCACGCGGTCACCTTCACCGGCTCGACGGGCGTGGGTCGACGGCTCGGTGCGCGCTGCGCCGAGCTCGGCAAGGCGTTCCAGGGCGAGATGGGCGGCAAGAACGCGGCGATCGTGCTGGCGGATGCCGACCTGGACCTCGCCGTCGATCAGGTGGTGTCGGGCGCCTTCCGGTCCAGCGGGCAGAAGTGCACGGCAACGTCGAGGGTCATCGTCGAGGAGGCCGTCGCCGACGCCTTCATCGAGCGGCTGGCCGAGCGCACCGCGAAGCTCGTCGTCGGCGATCCACTGAGCACGGACACCTTCCTCGGGCCCGTGATCGACACGCGGTCTCACCGCACGCTGCTCGCCGCGATCGAGCGTGCGCGAGCGGCCGGCGTGCGCGAGGTCTTCGGGCGACCCGCCTACGCGCACGGCGAGCTCGCGGAGGGATGCTTCGTCAGCCCGACCATCTTCGAGGTGGATGCCGACTCCGACCGCGACCTGTGGGAGCGGGAGCTGTTCGGTCCCGTGCTCGTCGTCCGCCGCGCCCGTTCGCGGGAGGATGCTGTGGCACTGGCGAACGACTCGGAGTTCGGCCTCTCCGGCGCCGTCTTCACCCGCGACATCGCGAGCGTGTCCGAGATCCTCGACGACTGGAACGTCGGGATCCTGCACGTGAACTCCGAGACCCCGGGCGCCGACCCGCACGTTCCCTTCGGCGGAGTCAAGGGGAGCGGCATCGGCCCGAAAGAGCAGGGGCGTGCCGCGCGCGAGTTCTTCACCGAGTCCACCACGGTCTACCTGCGCGGCTGACGATCGGCTCGACGACGTCGTTCGGCTCTTTGATAGGCTTGCCGAGGCCGCCAGGCCAGTGGGGCTGTAGTTCAATGGCAGAACTTCTGCTTCCCAAGCAGATAGCGCGGGTTCGATTCCCGTCAGCCCCTCCACTGTGGATTCTCATAATTGTTGAGACTTTCTCAAGCCAGTTGACATTGGCGCTGTCGATTCCAGAGCCAGGTCGTACTGGTGATCACGCAGCAGACGCCAAATCCGCCGGTCGTTTAGGGCCCTTAGCCCAGTATTTTCACGGGCGGGGCCTAGTCCTCTTAGTTCTCGAAACCTTGGTTTTCTGACTTGCTACACATGCCAGAAGCCAGGGGCGCGTCCCCGGCTTCCCGCCCCTGCCAGACCGGCCTGCAGGAACTACTCCGTTCGAGGCGTTGCCCGCTTCCACCATTCCTCTGCGGGCGGTCGTTCCTTGGTGGGCAAGATCTCGGAGTACTGATTCGCGAAGAGGCTGTTGACCGGTGGAACGTTGTGCGCCGTCTTGTCGTCGATCAGCCACCGGTCATGCCACTCCCGGGTTCCGTCGACCCTCCACTCGACCGTGATTCCCTTGACCTTCATTTCGTCGCGGAACCGCTCGTAGTCCTTGAAGCTCTTCGGCGATGCGACGTTGGGCGCACTCCCGGAGAGGATCCGGAGCTCAGTGACCTTGGTCGGATCGAGTTCGTCAACGAGCTCTTCCAAGGCTCGCGCTCCGAAGTGCTGGTCAGCCCAGATCACCACGCCTATCTGGGTGCGGAGCACCTTACGGAGCTTTGCAACGTTGGAGTATGGGGTCCGTGGTGAAATCATCGCAGCAAGCGACTCGATCTCGCCCGCTTTCGCCGCCTCGGGGGAGTCGGGCACGTAGCGAACGGTCTTCTGCTTCTGCGAATACACGAGGACCTTGAGCGTGTTCAACCAGCGGAACGTCGGCCGAGCGTTTTCCACCGTGAAGTCCTGATCGACGATGCGATGCAGAGCGAGTAAGTCGACCACACCCTGCTCAGGGATCGCCGTCGAATTTCCGAGTTCTTGCGCGATTGCCTGTATAGGCAGCAAGGTCCGGATCGCCTGGCCAAGCAAGCGGTTAGTGGCCTCGTCATCTCGCGCGACAAAGGCGGCGCGATAAAGCGCCAAGCCAGCTTCGGTCAACTCCGGGTCAGTTTCGTTCTTCACCAGCCCGGTATGTTCGAGGACCGCATTCGCGTCGTTGTCGTAGACGGGGGAGCCGACGCCAACGGCCTTCAACGCCGTGAGTAGACGGGGTTGATCAGTTTCGAACAGCAGGTATCCATCTTCAGGATCCAGCACGCTCGGTGCTCTCGTAACCGAGTGCGCCGAGTACACGAAGCACGTCATCAACTGCCCAGCCGCTCATGTCGAGCTTGACGCTCAGCGATACGGGAGATGTGGTCAGCGCGGGCAGGGCGGGCGGAGGGGGAGGGGGAGGGTTATCCCGACGAGGCCCACGTGTGTCGGCGGGAGGGGGAGTCTCCTGCTCCGCATCAGTGTCGCCATCAATACCCGAGTCGGACAAGTCCTCGTCTTCACCCTGCTCTTCCTCGAGCTCGTCGCGAAGGTCTGAGGGCGTACCGTCAAGACTCACGTGGCCGCCGTCCGACACCAGGCCCGCGTACTTCCCACTGGCAAGGAACACCTGCGCAGCCGACTTTGCGTCGGCATTCGAAAGCGAGTATCCGAACTCGAACTCCGTCGCAAGCGTGTCCAGCCCGGGAAGTTCGCCACCGTCGTAGCGTTTGAGAATTAACGAATTGGCAGGAATCCTCACTACGGCCGTTCGTAGCGCCTGCTGATGCCCGGCCTCATCGCCAGTATTCGCTAGCGCGATCCCGAGGTCGGTCATTTTGAAGAAGCCTTCTCGGGTCTTGTCCACGATCCCGTAGAGCCGGAGCATGGCAATCCTCGCGCGCCAACCGCCGCCGCTGGCCTTCGCGTCCGCTTTGCCGGCGAGCGCGCGCGCGATCTGGACTTCCGCGACTTCGCTCGTGCGGGCGACGTTCCAGATCTTCTTGGCCTGCTCGTCGATGGTCTTGAGGCCGACGCGCGCAACGCCGTTCTTGGAACGAACCTTGTTCGATCCGATAGTCCCCACGCCAGCGGCGGTCTCGGTCGCGTCATTGTCTGCCACGCGCACTCCCTAATCCCAGTTGGGCAGGAGGTTAGCAGTGGTACCGGGTCGCCGTCGGAAACGCGCCGCCTCACTCGTTCTGACAGGGTCGGATGCCATCGTTCCGTTCGACAGCGCTTTGACCACACCCACGTCGCATGCTCCTGCCAGCCGCCGTGAACTTGACCCCTACGGCGTGTGACGTCCAGCGGTGCCCCGCGAGCTGTGATCTCACACGCCGGGCCTGGCCTACCCGGTCTAGTGGTGCCGCGATCAGCAACACGTTCACAATCATCCGCTCCGCCGACCAACAGGGACGGACGACTGACGCCGTCGACGTTCTAGATTCCGAACCGTGACGCCGACGCGATCGCGAGACGGACGGGTTGCAGCGACGCACCGCCGAACTGGCGTTGAACCGCCGAACAGGCTGCATTGCCGGGCTCACTTGCGGTACAGCCTGACCCCCACGCGTCGGCCGAGTGGAGGATACTGCGGAGGTTGAGCCACGTGGATCCAGACTTCGTTCCGGAGATCCCAGGTGTCTCCGAGGCAACCGCCTTTCCCGATGTCGCACCAGTCAGGCCCAAGACAGATCTCCGATGAGATGAACGAGTCGGTGGGCATCGCCACCGGATTCCAACCATTCCTTCGGACTGGCGGCGTCCAGGTCTTCCGTCGAGGTGGTCATGAATGCTGCGATGTCCAGTGGGTCGTAGTCGGGCGGAAAGGCAGACAAGAGCACTCGCAGGCCGGGGAGGAATCTGCCTCCCGACGTGAACTGCCAGTTGGGGTAGGCGAACTCGCGCCCGGCACGACCCGCCGTCAGATCACCGCGGGCACGCAAGCGTCGCACCTCCGCCACGGTGACGTTCAGGAGCTTCGCGACCTCGACGGTGGTCAGCCAGGATGATTTCTCTGCTTCGACCCAAGCGGCTGATGCGGCCTGCCACTGGGCGTTGATCTCCGCGCTCTCCCCGGTGAACGCGTCCGACGAGACTCCCGCGGCGATCGCGAACTCACGTTCAGCAACACTGAGCTCCGGCTGAGTGCGGGATGCGGGTTCGGTCATCGGCGCTTCCCGACAAGGAGGAGCTCGACGAACACGGCGAACTTCTCGTAGGAGTCGAGCGAGGCGATAGTGGTGCGGATTAGGTCCACAACAGCCTCGTTCCCCGGCCGTCCCTCGTCTACCGGGGGCCGGTCGAGGTTGTGGGCCGCGGGGATGTCACTGACCTGAGCAATCACGAGCACCCGACTAGTGGTACGGATGGTGCCTGCGTAGGTCAGGTCCGGCCTGTCGTAGTCGTTCGGATCATCTTTCCACCACCGAATCTCTCCGAGACCCGTGGTTGCGTCGAACTGGAAGCCGCTGACACCCGGCAGCGGTGTGCCGTCTTTGAGGAGGCCGTTCACTACTGGGTACCGGGTGATGACCGGAAGGGCGTCGTGGCTGATGATCTCGACCTGGTAGAGCGTGCGCGACCCCGTGATCACGATGTACACGCCGGGCGCGGAGTGCTCGGTCAGCGGCGTGTTGATGCCGTGTCCGTTGATCGGGGACTCGGAGTTCATCTGGGTCTCCGCGGAGCGGGCTGGTACTGGTTGAGGATGGCGACGATGGCGTCGACGGGCGGGTTGGCTCGGGGATTGCCCCAGTGGTCGAGGAGGTCGGCGATCTCTGCCGGGTCGATGTCACCGGGGTGAGCACGGGCGACGGATCCGAACACCCCGACGAAGGAGCGGTGCAATCCAAGCTCGTCCTCCAGCCGTGCGCGCACCGGCTGCCAGGCCCGATAGTTCTCCACAGTTCCCCAGAGACTGCGGATCTCCTTGGCCCGCGCGTTGTCGCGTTCGCGTCGCCGGCGCCGACGGAGCTCGTCGTGACCGGCCGGGGTGGAGGCGAGGTCCAGCCACTCGTTCATTTCGGTGACGTCCTCGGCGGTGATGCCGGCGTCCCAGTTTCTGACCCAATGGAAGTGGGTGATGATGCGGTCGTTGCGGCGGCGGAGGCGATCGAGTCGCATCGATTGCCTGGAGACCGGGTTGTCATCTGCCCACAGCAGCGGTCGCCCGTCGAATTGACGGGACAGCATCCTTGACTTCCAGACCGAAGGACGCTCCCCCACGTCGCCCGGGCCCCGCACCGCGACAGGCAGTTTGGGGAGCCCGAGACGTTTCGCGAAGTAGAGGTTCGCGTACTGCTGCCAGGTGGTCGCCCAGACCACGTCGATGCCCCGTTCGAGGAGGTCGCGGATCCACTCGGCCCCGACGCCGGAGAACCAATGGACTGACGTCCATTTGTCCTCCTCATCCCACTCCGGTTCCCCATGCAAGTAGGTCGGGTACGCGTCCCGGCGCATCGTGATGCGTCGTGCGAACAGGCCCGGCGCGGGCATCTCGTATCGGGCGGGCGGGTCGACGCGGAGAACGCCGTCGATGTCGACGGCGACGACGGGACGGAATCGGGAGTCGTTCATCGGGGGACCTCCACTTCGGTGACGGCCAGGTCGACTTGCTCATCCGGCAGATCGAACGTCGCCGCCGTCTCAAGAGAGTCCATCTCCATCGTCATCCCGCTCCTTGCGCGCTGTGACTGTGCGCCGTCGACGCTATTCGGATCGCGCGTCCCAGGTTGCATCAACTGCGAGCAGGTGGACGTCGCCAGTCCACGGTCGCGCCGGTCCTGAGGATTGTGCCTTCCGCCCTGGTGTCTATTCGCCTAGTATCGAATACTTGTTCTAGGAAAGGTCGCTCAATGCTTATCTCAGATCGTGAGAATATTCACGTGTGGTGCGGTCGTGGCCAGCCTGTGCGGATGGTCTGGCGAGGTGACCGGTGGCGAGTGATTGATGAACCCACACGTGAGGGCGGCGGGCTCTGGCAGGCCTGGCGATTCACCGTTCGCAGCGAGCGAGATGAGCGAACGGCCGTCGTAGACGTCGAGGGAATTGACGGCCGATGGGCGCTCGTGGCTGCGTACGAGTGATTGGACACGCCTAGCCAGGGGCGCAACTGTCGGCCGGAGACGAGGATCGGACCAGGTGGGCACGAACCGCCGCTACGCGACGCAGGTGGATGCGCGAATGGACCAGCGGATCGTCGAACGCATCGCTGCCGCCGGCCCGCTGGATTCCCTCACGACGCAGGAACTCCAACTCGACCAGCTCCCCAAGACGGTAGATCCAGATCCGCGCGAGGTTCTCGTCTGGGTGCGATTCGGGAAAACACCCATCCAAGTCCACGCGCTCGCCGTGCAATGGACCCCGCGAGCGGTCGGCGTCACCTTCGAAATCGCCGGAACGCGACATCGGACGTGGGTGTGGGCGTCAGCGGTCGACGCAACACGGTCCGGAGAGTGAGCCACATCAACCAGAGCGCGGCCATGCCGCGGCATGCCGCATAAAGCCACGCGGCATCGATGCCCGAGTCTGACGTCGGGGAGGAAGGATGTGTCACTTCACCGGGTTCTCCCGGAGTCCTCGGATCGCGTAGCGGAAGGCTGCGACTCGGTCGGCGCGCAGCCGACCGTCGCTGAGGGCGACGCGTTGCTGGGAGTGCCAGTAGGCGAGCTTTCGTTCCTCGCCTTCGCTCCTGATGCGGGGGGCGCGACCACGTTCCTGGATGAACAGCTGAAGGTCTTCGGCGCGGGCTATCCAAGCGTCGTCGCGCGGGTCCCAGCTCCACCCCGGCAGCGCTTCCAGTGCGGCGCGTTTCTCGGGAGTTAGTCCGACGTTTCGACGTTGGTTCGCGAGCCAGGAGACCATGGCGGGAAGTACTCCGTCGCTGAGCCGGGGCAGGCGACCGAGCTCGTGTGCAACGAGCGCGACGGCGTCGTATCGGATCCACCAGTCCTGGTGTGCGGTATCGGGTGTCTGGCGTGTGTGCATGCCGAACACATGCGCGGTCCTCGCCCGCGGCCGTGACACCACCGCGCGGGTGGGTGCGCTCGCAGTTGTTGCAGCACGGGTGCGAGCGTCCCCGTATGTTGACCGGGCAAAGGCCCAGGAGTATGCGATCCTCCGCACCCGGGCACGGCGAACCGGCACCGCCTCGGCCGGACCGTCCTGAGATTCGAACCGGGGGGACGTCATGACTGTCGCGCAGCCCATGAGAGTGAAGCGCCGAGGCCTGTCTCCGCTAGGTCTCGAGGAGCGGGTGGCCCGAGTGCAACACCACGGGAGGGACGCCCGCGGTGCCCGTTCCATGCTGTGCCGCGGCCGTCCCTCTGACGAGAGCGCCCTTGCTCGGTGCGTAGTGACGGGCGCTCACCGCACACAGGTGTCACAGCTTCGGGAGCGGACCGCGCATGGAGTTCCTATGAACAGAAACACACCTGAATCGCTTATCGATGGGGCGGAATGGCTGACCCTGGACGAACGCCGGGTTG
This sequence comes from Microbacterium terricola, assembly GCF_027943945.1. Taxonomy (NCBI): domain Bacteria; kingdom Bacillati; phylum Actinomycetota; class Actinomycetes; order Micrococcales; family Microbacteriaceae; genus Microbacterium; species Microbacterium terricola. The sequence continues at coordinate 3,082,672 of NZ_AP027141.1, forward strand.
AGCCGCTGTCCCCTGACCTTCTCAGTGAGGAGTTGTACCTGGTCGACCGGATACGGGAGGGTCACCAGTACAAGGGGCAGAAGAACTACCACAACTGGTACTGGTGCGCCTCGACGGGCCGGCACGTGTGGTGCGAGTCGATGCTGGAGCGCGCCGCGATGATGCAACTCGATTTCGCCGCGGGGGTCGTCGCGGTCGCATCTCAGCCGATGAAGCTGACCATGCGGGGTGAGGTCCACTTCCCGGACTTCCTGGTGCTGCACAACGACGGCACCCAGTCACTGGTGGACGTGAAACCGGAAGCCCGCGTGGAGCACGCCCGTCGGCAGTTCGAGCTCACGGCTCAGGCCTGCGCGCGCGTCGGGTGGGGGTACCGCGTCCTCACCGAGCTGCCGCCGCAGCATCAGGTCACCTTGGAGTTCATCTCCCATTTCCGTCACCCCGTCTACGCGCCACCTGCCGACGCCTACACGGAGCTGGACACGGCATTTGAGGACGGGTGGACGTTCCACGACCTCGTCGCCGCGATGCCGGCCCCCGCCGAGGCGGATGCTCGAGCGATGGCGCTGCATGTGCTGTGGTCACGAAAGTGCACCTTCGACCTCGGTGACCGGCTGTCGCCCCAGACTGTGCTGCACGCAGCGGTCGTCGCTGGATTGGAGGCCGTCGATGCCCTCCGTTGAGAAGCCGATATCGGTCCGACTCGATGGGGTGGTGCACAACATCGTCGCCGTTGCTGGCACCGAGGTGACGCTGGTGAGCCGGGAGACGGGGAAGAAGACCGTCCGACACGCCGCTGAACTGGCATCCGACGACTTCCCCCGCCCGGACCCGCGGGTCCTGGACGAACTGGACGCACCGCTCAAACGGCGAGTTGTTACCCTCGCCGACCACATCCGCGAAGTCGAGACCGGGGTTGGCCCGGACGGGGAGCGACGCCCAGCGTATGACCTCGAGACGACGACACAGGAGACACGGGTGCAGCACAAGGTCCGCGAACTCCAGGCCTACGGGATGAGGATGTCGCGAACTACGCTCATGCGAAAACTAGCTCAGTACCGGGAGGATGGCCTGTCCGGCCTCGTCGACGGTCGTTGGACACGGCTGTCTGACCCGACGAAGAACATCCCCGTCCCGGTGCGTGACGCAATCCTCGACGTGCTGCACGAGGGCACCCATCAGTCGACGCGTACAGCCAAGTACGTGATGGACGAGGTGCGCAGGCGCGTGCGGCGACAGCACGGAACCGATGGCGACGTGTCGGACAGCTCGATGTACCGGTACATCGAACAACTCGATGCCGGCGGGTACCTCAGGGGAAAGGCATCTACCCGGCGTTCCGCGGCCGACCGGCCGAAGAAGGAGAAGTTCAAGAAGAACGTGGAGCAGTTCCCCGGCGCGGAGGTCCAGGTGGACTCCACCCCCCTGGACGTGCTGGTGAGGAATGGGAAGAAGGTAGTGCGCCCGCACTTGACGGTGATGCTCGACGTGGGCACCCGCATGGTTCTGGCGTGGACGCTCCGAACAAAGGCCACAAAGGGAGTCGACCACGTGCTGCTCCTCGGCCAGGCCCTCACGCCCCGGCAGAACCGGCCCGACCTGTCGGGCGTGCGTACGGCGCTGAACGACCAGCGGACCGACTTCGAGTTGATGGACTGGGCGGAGTATCAGGACCTCGCGCGGCAGCATCCATTCATCCACCCACGGCGCATTCAGATGGACAACGGCAAGGACTACGTGTCCGAGACGTTCCGGGCAGCGGCAGAGTGTTGCGGCATCGACATCAGCCTGTCGCCGCCGCGCACGCCCACGGCCAAGCCGCACGTGGAGAGGTTCTTCAAGACCGTCAAAGAAATGTTCATCCAAACGCTGCCCGGGTACACCGGGGGAAGCCCCAGCGACCGCGGCCACAAGCCGGAAGAAGACAATCTGCTGAGCTTGGACATGCTGTGGGCACTGCTGGATGACTGGTTCATGCGGGACTACCACCAGCGTGCGCATCGAGGGCTGTTCGACCCTCGCCAGCCCACCGTGAGCATCTCTCCCCTGGAGAAGGCGACCATCGCCGTCACCCAGGTCTCTCAGTTCTGCATCCCCATGACAACAAACGGGTACGTCGGCCTGCTGGACACCGTGTGGCGAGTCATCTCAGATGTGGGCGTTCAGGTCAACTCCCGCCAATACGACTCCCCCGAACTGCACCCGCACCGGAACAAGAAGTCCTCCCACAAGAAGCACAAGGGGAAATGGAAGGTGAAGCGCGACCCGTACAACACCCGGGTGGTGTGGGTGGAACTGGACAACGGCACGTTCATCGAATGCACCGAGCGCGGCAGCGACCTGGTGAACCTTCAGCCCGACCTGGCGCCCGTCACCGACGAACCTCGCGCGCAGGTGGCACAGTTCAACGCCGTGACGACAGGGACACCGTTCCCGCAATCGACGCCGGCCTCGGCGCCTGCCGTCGCCGCCGCGTCCTTCGACGATTTCGATGATGATGACGACGACGAGTACGACTACACCAGCCTGTGACATCGTCTGCGCCCCGGTCGCCGCCTTGCGTGGCCGGGGCGGAGGCGCCCGGGGTGCGCGATCGGCGGCGTGTCACAGAAACCGATGCGGACCGCGCATGGAGAAGTCATGACAATCCAGTTCACTCACCCCGGGGCTGCGCCCCTCGCCCTCAACCGCCGCGAATCCCTGCTGGACTACCTCACTCGGCCCATCAGCCCGGTGGCCGCGCTGACCCGCCCCGACTACGACGCTATGCCGGCACCGGAACGGGCGGAGTTCGACCGCGCCCGCATCGCCTACCTGTCCGGCGGTCTCGTCGTGGTCACCCCGACCATCCAGGACTGCAAGACCGTGCTGACCCGAGCCTTCGCGGCCAACAGTGCCCGCAACTCCGGGCACGCGGGGGTCATGCTCACGGGCGATTCCACGATGGGCAAGACCACCGCCGCGAAAACCCTCATGCGGTGGGTGGTCGACCAGTACAGCCTGCAGTTCCCCGGCTGGCGAGCCGCCGACCACATCCCCGTCGTCTACATCGAGGTGCCGGCCGCGGCGAACGGCAAGACGCTGATGCGCGTGTTCGCCGAGTTCCTCGGACTGGCGGTGCTCCCCCGGGAGACGGCGGACGAACTCCGGGTGAAAGTCGTCGCGGCACTGCGCCGCGCGAACACCCAGGTCATCGTCGTCGACGAACTGCACAACCTCGCCGGCCGCACCGCCGGAGTCGGCGAAGCATCCGACATCCTCAAGGGACTCTCCAACGACCTGACCGCGACATTCCTCTACGCCGGCATCGACCTGACCGCACAGGGCTTCATGTCGGGCCTGCGCGGCCAACAGCTCACTCGCCGGTTCACCGCCGTCCCGATGGTGAAATACGAATGGGCCAACCCTGACGACCGGAAGACGTGGAAGCGTATCGTCGCCACGTTCGAGAAGCTGTGCCCGCTCATCGACAACGCCCCTGGCACACTCGACCCGCTCGCGGAGTACCTGCACCAGCGCACAGATGGCAGCATCGGCGCCCTCTCCCGACTCCTCACCGGAACCGCCATCGACCTCATCTCCGCCGGTGAAGGCGCGCCGGAAGAGTTCACCGAGGACGCGCTGGACCAGTACGCCCTCGACTACAGCTCCGAAGCCCACTACCGCCGCCGCAACCTGCCCACTGTGAGCGCACGGCGCCCCAAGGCGGCCACCAAGCCGAAGCAGCGTCAAGCAAACGAATCACCAGCCGTCGATGCCGCGAAGCGCGCGCTCATGGAGCAGGTGAACGGACGATGACGACCACAATGGAGCGCCCGCGTCCCTTCCCGTTCCGTGTCCGCCCCCGACATGGTGAGAGCATCCAGTCGCTCACCCGGCGTGTTCTGGCCGCGAATTCGGAACCCGCCGACCTGCCCCGCGTCCTCCTGGCCGAGCATCAGCTCGCGAAGGCCGAGTGGCCGACGCTTCTCCATCAGAAGAATCGGAGTACCCCGGCTCCCCGACCGTTCAACGCGGGTGTGTTTCACCGCGACGGAACCACCTGCGACCAGTGCACTGACCTGCTGCAGCAGCGCTGGATGTGCACCCTGTGCACGCACGGCGACCACGTCGAACAGGACCCGCATTTCCTCGCCCCGGTGTGCGCACGCCACCAGCGCTGGGTCGGGTTCACGGAGACACCCGACGCACAGCACCGCATCGGCCAGTCGCACCTCCGCGCAGCCGCGCGGTTCGAAAAGCTGCGTCGCACCTCCCGCATCGACCCGCGCCTGTACGGCCTGGCGTCACAGCACCTGGCCGCCGAACTCGGCCGGTCTGAGTCGGACGTGTTCCCGATGGTCATCGACCTCATCGCGCAGCTCACGCACCCGGACTTCCTCCGCGTGATGCTTGACCCCCGGCAGACTTACGCCCGCACGTTCCTGAAGTTGCAGTCCGCGGTCACTGCCCGAGCAGGGAGCAAGCAGCCCGATACGACCCGGGCACTGTGGTTGGCGCTGCGTCCCGCATTCGCTGCCGCCCGGACCGCCTCGCGCACCGGAGAACCCTTCATCGCGGGGCACCCGCATGACTTCCCCGTTCACCCCGCAGCCGTCGCGAACCTCCCACGGATGCGGGAGCGCGAACCATTCACCCGGTTCCTCGAGCAGACATCCGACACGCCCGCCACCGCGAACAGCTACCTCGGTGACGCGTACCAACGCCTCGTCCCCGGCAGTCACACCCGGCATCACGTCTGCGCACACGGTCACAGCTTCACCCGCACCAGCAGCGACCCGGACCCGCGCTGCCTCGTGTGCCCGCGCACCGGAACTGCCACGCCAGGCCTCAACGACATCGGCTCCCGTCCGGCACTGCTGGCGCAATGGGACTACGAGCGCAACGGTGACCTTCTACCTACCATGGTCGCCATTAGCAGCAGCATCAAGGTGCACTGGCTCTGCCGGCGGGAAGGACACCCGTTCTCCGCGACGCCCTCCAATCGCAGCAACAACGACCAGGGCTGCCCCTTCTGCCAGAACCGGAGCATCCTTCCCGGCTTCAACGACTTCGCCACTCGCCACCCGCGGGCCTTCGCTGAGCTAGCCCCGAGCTCCCTGACCCGATACAACCCGTACCGCCACACCGCTAACTCGCCCATCTTCGCGGACTGGGTGTGTGCGGCAGGGCACGAGTTCCGGGCACGGTACCGGGAACGCGCCGCCGGGCACGCATGCCGGGAATGCCGCCGGCTCGCTTCCGTCACCAAACGCGGCACCCTCGCGGAGAAGGAACCTCTTCTCGCGGCCGAGTGGGTTTACACCGACACCGGCAAAACCCCCCACGACTACAGCCCTCACAGCCACGCACCCGCGACCTGGCGATGCGCCAAGGGACACGAGTACCCGATGCGCATCGACCGGCGCGTAGCAGGGGGCGGCTGCCCGTACTGCGCCGGCCGCCTGCTGCTGGCAGGGTTCAACGACCTTGCCACCCGTCACCCCGAAATCGCGGCCGAATGGCACCCCTACCTCAACTGGACACGGCCCGACGAGGTCTTCCCCGGCTCAAACAAAATCTGGGTCTGGCTATGCCCGAACGGCCACCAGATGAAGCGAAGCGCCGCGAACCGCGTCCTCTCCGGGGGCTGCTCAGAATGCCCCCCGGACGAACGGGCTGTCCCTCGTCACGCCCGGTAGGCGCGGGGAGCAAGCGGCACACGTGCCGCTTACTCCCCGCGGCAATGGGACCCGTCAGCTCCACGCCCCGGCACTCGGGTCGCCGTGGGCGCGTCGGCTCTCAGTCGGCGGTCGTGCTGGACGCCGTCCCCGGCTGCGCCGCACTCAGGGATTCAGACGCGGGAGCGAGGTATCCGTACACGTTCCCGACCCTGCTGAAGATGTCGGTGAACTCCGCAACTCGAGCACCGAGGTATACCAACGCGACTGGGAAGGGGGCGTCACCGGCAGCATCCGTGAACTTCAGCCGCCCGCGGACGAAGACCCGCGGGTAGATCGCGAGCCGGGCCATCCACGACGTGTTCACACGGGCAGGGAGGAGACATACCGCCTCGGTCACGTCCCCCTCCTCGTATTCGTCCACGAGTTTCGCCACCCACCTCGCAGGCGAGCCTTGCGCGTTCCACGGAGGGTTCAGGAACACTCGGCCGGCCCACGGGCGGGTGAGCCCGTCATCAGCACGATTGAAGTGCTGACGTGCGGTCACCCACGGGTCTCCCGGGTTCGATGCCGGGTCCAGATCGATCTCGCCGAGAAGCTCGGCGACGAGGGCAAGAATGTGACGTGGTGTGTACCACTCCTCGCTACCGCTTGCCCGCCGCAGTCGGTGGTACTCCGCGACCAGCGCCTGGTCCTTCCCCGCCGCACGGATGATCTCTGCCGCGGCTCGCACCGCCAGCAGGCCACGCTCCACTTCCCCGGCGAGCGCGTCGGGCGCGTAGTCCAGCACGAGCTTGCCGTCACGGACCGTGCGCTCACTGATCCCGAGACGCTCCGCTGCCTGCCGCTGAGTGAGCATTGGTGGCACCCCTGCGACAGACGCGGCGCGATCACCTCCATGTGAGAACCCGACCAGCCGCGCCGCGACCAGGGCACGCTGACTCTCGGTCAAATGACGACGATGCGTGTTCGTGTCGATGACGAACTGCAGCGCTTCCTCGTCGGAACCCCGGAAGGTGACGAAGGTCGGCTCGACCCCTACGGTGCGACACGCGAGGTACCGATTGCGGCCGTCGAGCACGGAGTCGTCCGCGTGGAGCACGACTGGCTCGCGCAGACCGTTGCGGCGGATCGAGTCAGCAAGCTCAGCGAGCGGCTCGGCACCCATCAGTGGGTACGCGTTCGCAAACGGGTGGAAACGTCGATCGGACACGGATCCATCTTCCCCGGGCGGCCCGCACTCTCTCGCCGACGCGGCCGCATTTCAGGTGGCTGCCTGTCGACGCCAGCCGCCCGGGGCGGAACGAACGTCACGGAGTCGCGCTAGCCGATCGGTCGGTGGCCACTTCGCTCACAGCGGTTTGAGGTCGTACCGTTCGCGCACCTAGGCAGCAGGGAGGGTCTCACCCATGGCGTCCTGACGACGAGCGTCGATGGCATCCTCGCGCACGCCGGGCTGCGCGCTCCAGAACAGCGTTTCATCCCTTGGGGGCGACCCGGAGTGCTTGCGCGTGACGTTCGTGCGGCGCCGCGCTTCCTCTGCCTCCGGCAGGATCGGCTCGTCCATGAGCTCACGCTAGAACGATCCGCGGAACGAGTCCGCCCTCCGACGACTGCGGCATCCAGACCGTGGTGAACCAGGTACGAACAGAGCCTCCTTGGCTCGACTCCCCGGGCGTAGCGTGTCAGCCATGGACACCGAGCCGAGCTGCGAGAGTTTCTCGGCACCTGCTCGACCAGCGGACGCCGACCGCCGATCCGCCTCGCGAGAGGCGTGATCGTGCCACCTCGCAGTCATATCCGCGCCGTGGTGGGCCTCGGCATCGTCGCAGCCGGTGTCGGCTTTGTCGCGTGCAGTGCGGAGGCGAACCCGGGTGCGAACTCATCGGCCGCCAACGCGGACAGCACCTCGCCGACGCCGAGCACCGCTGTCACCAAAGCGCCCGCAACGGCTACGGACACCGACTACGCGGACGGCGAGTACACCGCCACCGGATGGTATGGCGGGCTGCCGTCGCACCACGACGTCACTCTCACGATCGATGACGACGTGGTGACCGCGGTGGAAATCACCACGCCCGCCGAGGACGAGACCTCGCTCGGCTATCAGCGGCGGTTCGCCGAGGCGCTACCCGGAGCCGTGATCGGGCGAAACATCGACGAGATCGCGCTCGACCGCCTCGCCGGTTCCAGCGGATGCTCGGAAGGCTTCATGGCCGCTCTCGCGAAGATCAAAGACCAGGCTGCTGCCTGATGGGATCACCCCGCCGCCCCCACGCCAGAAAGCAGGACTGACATGACCGTTCCGGTTCTCACGCTGAACAACGGCGTCGAACTCCCCGCCATCGGACTCGGCGTCTTCCAGACACCGCCCGACGAGACCACCGCCGCCGTCGAGGCGGCGCTGCGCACCGGCTACCGCCACATCGACACCGCCGCCGCCTACGGCAACGAGCGCGAGGTGGGGGAGGGCATCCGTCGCTCCAAGGTCGCCCGTGAAGAGATTTTCATTGAGACGAAGGTCTGGATCAGTGACTACGGCTACGACGCCACCCTCCACGCGTTCGACAAGAGCGCCGCCAAGCTGGGCATCGACCAGATCGATCTGCTGATCCTGCACCAGGCCCTACCCAGCCGCTTCGACCTCACCCTCGACGCCTACCGAGCGCTCGAGAGACTCCTTGCCGATGGCAAGGTACGCGCGATCGGCGTGAGCAACTTCATGCCCGACCACCTGACGCAGCTGCTCGCCGAGACCAGTGTGATCCCGGCCGTGAACCAGATCGAACTGCACCCCTACTTCCAGCAGAAGGAGCTGCAGGCGGCCGACGCCGAGCACGGGATCCTCACGCAAGCTTGGTCGCCGATCGGTGGGATCACCCACTACCGCGACTCCGACAGGAGTGCCCTCGAAGACCCGACCATCCTCGAGATCGCGAACGCGCACGGCAAGTCGGCCGCGCAGATCATGCTCCGATGGGGCATCCAGGAGGGTCGCTCCGTCATCCCCAAGTCGACGAAGCCTGAACGCATCGCCGAGAACTTCGAAGTGTTCGACTTCGAGCTGAGCGCCGAGCAGGTCACCGCCATCGACGCGCTCGACACCGAGACCCGCGGAGGACCCGAGCCCGAGGCGATCACTCTCGAGACCTTCGGTCGACCGATCCCGGAGGCGTGACGATGACCGCGGCGTGACGTAGCCACCCCCCACGATCGGAGCGCAAGCTTTTGTGCACTCCGCGCAGATCATCGGGGTGCGTGGTGCTCGTCGCACACAAATCGTATATTGTCCGAAGACAGGCACTCGATGAGGAGGCTGCACGTGATCGCTGGACCCGTCACCCGAGGTGGAGTCTCCGATTTCACGACCCATGACTTCACCGAGTTCCGCGCCGCCGCGAGCGAGTCGTTCGTGCCGCTGCAGGTCCGCTGCAACAACCCGGGCCGGTTCGCCGGCCGCATCCGGATGGCCGAGGTCGATGAGATCCACGTCTCGGAGGTAAGCGCACGCGAGCACACCGTCGAGCGAACCCCGGAGCTGATCACCCGGGGCGACCGCCGCTACTTCAAACTGAGCTTGCAGATCTCCGGCTCTAGCCTCCTGATCCAAGACAACCGCGAAGCGCTGCTTCAGCCGGGCGACATCGCGGTCTATGACACCGCCCGCCCCTATTCCCTCGTCTTCGATGACGATTTTCGGATGATGGTGGTGATGTTCCCCCAGACACTGCTCGACCTCCCCGCAGAGTCGGTGGGGCAGCTGACGGCGGTGCGATTCGCGCACGGCGAAGGGCTCCCGGGGATGATCGGCCCGTTCCTTGAGCAGATGGCCAATGGGATCGAGCGCCTCTCAGGCCCGACCGGCACCCGACTCGCCCACAACGCGATTGACCTCGTCACAACGATGTTCGCGAGCGAGCTCGGCGCGCTCAGCCCGACCGGCCACCAGGCACTCGCCACCCGCATCCGCCGATACATCGAGGATCACCTCGCCGACCCGCAGCTCGACCCCGCCGCGATCGCCGCCGCGCACTTCATCTCCACCAGGCACCTGCACGGTATCTTCCGCGAGGAGGGCACCACTGTCTCAACATGGGTGCGCACCCGACGGCTCGAGCACTGCCGCCGCGACCTTGCTGACCCCCTGCTCGCCGACCGGGCCATCGGCACCATCGCGGCGCGGTGGGGGTTCATCGACGCAGCCCACTTCTCGCGGCTCTTCCGCGCGACGTTCGACCGGTCGCCGAGCGAGGTACGCGCGGCCGCGATTCAGACTGGATCGGCGAAGTCCGCGTAGTCGGAGTACCCGAACTCGAGAATCTCGGCCCCGCCCGGGCTGTTGGCGACGACGCCGTCGCCCGTCAGGCCGATGAATTTGCCGGTCGACCGGCCGCGGGCGTAGTCGAAGACGAACACCGTGCCGACGGGGATCTTCTCCTCACGCCAGGTGAAGAGGTACATGCCCTCCTCGAGCTTGTAGGTGGTGGTGAGCTCGGCAGCCGCATGCCCACGCTGCTCACCGATCAGGTTGTGCCAGACGAAGCGACGGGAGCTGAGGTAGATGTGCTCGTACAGGTGGCGGGAACTGTAGCGGAACAGTGTGCGCTTGCCGATGAGGTCGCGAGTAGGAGCGGGAAGCGGTCCACCCGTTGGAGCGCCGACGACGCGACCAGGGTGGAAGGTCTGCGTCACGCGTGTCTCGCTCGCGAAATCTTCAGGCTGGATGACGGAGTGAACCACGAGACCCCACCCGATCGGCGGCGAGAACACGAGCGTGATCGTCTCGACTTGTCGCTCGGCGATCGAGAAGTCCACCCAGAACGCACCGACGCCCACAGGCACGGCCTCGTAGGCATCCGTGCCGCCGCCGGCCCAATCGACGCCACTGACGGTCCAGGTGACGGTGGTCTCATCGAAGTCGACCGTCAGTGAGCCACCGCCCGAGAGATCAACGGTGACCGTGCGACCTGTCAGCGCGTCCGTGCGCGGAACCCGGTTGGTGTCGATCCCCTGCGCGAAGTCCTCCATATTGAGCCAATCGGGCGACTCGTCGCCAAGGATCAATTCATCCTGATCGTTCGTCATGTGCGGCAGTCTGACGCCCGAGACCTTCCGGCGGAACGGCTCAGCCGCCATCGTTCCCCCAGAGTCAAGGCCCGTTCCTGTCCCGACAAACCCGCGGACCCACGACAGAGACAACATGAAGCGACGAAGGAGTTGTTCGTGACGCGTGCACTCGAGACCACAGCCCGCCAGGTGGTGTTCCCCCGCAAGGGATCCGTCGACCTCGATGAAGTGGCCGTGGAGGCGCCGACCGGTGGCGACATGCTGCTCAGGGTGAAGCGGGTGGGCATCTGCGCGACCGACCTGCACCTGCTCGAGGGGCACATCGGCGATCCGTTCCCGCTGGTCCCTGGCCACGAATTCGTCGGCGAGATCGCGGCGCTCGGCCCCGAGGCGGAACGCGACCGCGGCCTCGCCGTCGGCGACCGCGTGTCGGTGGAGATGCTCCTCCCCTGCAACCGGTGCGCGCGGTGCCGCGAAGGTCGGTACAACCTCTGTGATCGGGATGATCCTGCGAGCGGTGAGCCCGTCGGACGTGAGTACGGCATCAACATCCCCCGTACGCACACCCCCGGGCTGTGGGGCGGCTACGCAGACATACTCACCGTCCCCGCGAACGCGATCGTGCACCCGCTGCCTGCGAGCATCCCCTGGGACACCGCGGCACTCGTGGAACCGCTCGCGGTCGCCTTTCGGGCCGTCGCACGAGGACGCGTGTCCCCAGGTGAGGATGTGGTAGTGATCGGTCCAGGTCCGGTCGGGCTGCTGATAGCCGCGGCAGCGAAGACCGCCGGCGCGGCGCGGGTCGTGATGGTGGGCACTCGCCAGTCACGCCTGGACCTCGCCCTGCGTTTCGGGGCGGACGCCACCGTCAACAGTCGCGAGGCCGACGCTCCGGATGCCGTGCGCGGCGCACTCGGCGGCCGGCTGGCGGATGCGGTCATCGAGATCGCCGGTGTGCCTGCCGCCCAGCGGCAGGCTGTCACTCTCGTCAGGCGAGGGGGCAGGGTCGTGCTCGCCGGCGCCTGCGGCGCGAACGCCCTCGTGGAGTTCCAGGCCGATGAGCAGCTGCTCACGCGGGAGATCGACATCCTGCCGTCGTTCCTCTCTGCCGGCGGGTATGAACCCTCGATCGCAGCGCTGGAGCGCAACGCGTTCCCGTACGCCGAATTGGTGACGCACCGGTTCCCCCTTGAAGATGTCGAGGCGGCTTACGAGGTCGTCCGCGGCAAGCAGGATGGCGTCATCAAGGCGATCCTGGTGCCGAATGACTGAGGCACGCGGCGTCCACGCCTTCGCGCCGAACCTGCTGGCGGGGAAGATCGCCGTCGTCACGGGCGGCACGTCAGGGCTCGGCGCGGCGACGGCGCGCGTCCTCGCCGACCTCGGGGCAGAAGTCCACGCGGTCGGGCTCGGGTCCGCAGACACCCCGAAGCACGAACGGGTGCACCTTCGCGAGCTCGACGTGACCGACGACAGCCAGCTCACCCAGCTCTTCGACGAACTCGACCGGCTGGACATCCTCGTCCCCGCGGCCGGCATCAGCCTGGGTGAGCGCGAGCTCGAATGGGAGGCGTTCCAACGTGTGGTGTCGATTCAGCTGCTCGCCGTCTACCGCACGATCGACCTCGCACGCGTCCTTCTCGCCGCGTCGCGGGGATCGATCGTGACCATCGCCTCCATGTACTCCTACTTCGGCGGCGGCGACATCGCCGCATACTCCGCCTCGAAGGGCGGAGTCGTGCAACTCACGAAGTCGCTTGCGCAGGTGTATGCCTCCGACGGCATCCGCGTCAACTCGATCGCACCGGGCTGGATCGACACCCCGTTGCTCGCACCGCTCAAGGACGACCCTGCTATCCGCGAGCGCCTGCTGTCCCGCACCCCGCTCGGCCGTTTCGGCGACCCGGATGAGATCGGCACCGTCGTCGCCTTCCTCTGCACGGATGCGGCCTCGTTCATCACGGGTGCGGTTCTGCCGGTCGATGGCGGCTATCTCGTGACCGGCCTCTGACCTCGACCATCAAGGAGAGCACGTACATGACCGAGATCTCGACCGACCGGCTCGACGCCGCACCCGCCGACGAGTGGCGCAGCTACGACGAGTTCGCCGCGGGCATCGACACGTACCGGCTGCCGAGCGCCGACCTCACGGGTGAGCAGCTGGCGATCGCGTTCGCCGGCGGGCCCACGGTGCACCTCAATTTCACGGATGCGCAGACTGTGTCGTGGAGCGCGGATGGCGTGTTCGCGGGCAGCGGGTCGTCCACGGACCCCTATGACGCGGTCCACGTCCGCGACGGCGTCGTCTACGTGAACCTGCCGTTCTCATCTCGGAGCCGCGAGGCCCTCACCATCGTGTACTCGACCATGACACGTCGAGCGCTGGGTGTGCATTCGGTCATCCAGCCGGAGCACGTCGAAGACGTGCCGCAGGTGACGCAGGAGTTCTGGGCGGGAGCCGTCGTCGGGGGCGAGGTGACCGGTGAGGAACCCGGACCGTCGCGCGACCTCATCGGCAAGCGCAACATATACCGGTACAGCCCTGCGCATCTCTACGAGCACGTTTACATGTCGAGCGAGCGGTACATGTGGCAGTGCCTCCAGGGAGTCCAGCGCGGCCACGGGGATGTCGACCTGTCGACCGTGTGGAAGTTCGCCGACGGCCTCTACCTCTTCTGCTTCCGCGAGTTCAAGATCGCGGTGGCGAGCGTTTGGCTGCACGATCTGGGTTACGCGCTGCGCACCACCGGCATCTTCCTCGGTCTCAACGGATCAGGCGAGTCCCAACACTCTGGCGCCGGGGGCCACATCTACCCGCTCGGCGCCGTCGCATACCCCGACATCCAGCCGATCTGATCGAGGAGACGAAACCATGCCCACGAACAAGGAGATCATCGAGGCCCACTACGCGGGCTTCGTCGAAGGCGATTTCGCGGCAGTGATGGCGCCGTTCGCCGACGACATCGTCTGGACGGAGGCGGACGGCTTTCCTCTGGCAGGCACCTACGTCGGGCCGCAAGCTGTCGCCGAGAATGTGTTCGCCGCTCTTCAGCGCGATTGGGACGGCTACGCACTCGTCGTCGACGAGGTGCTGCAGGATGGCGACACGGTCGTGGCCGTCGGCACGTACTCGGGCACCTACAAGGCTACCGGGCGCGACTTCTCGGCGCGCGTGGTCCACGTCTGGCGTCTGCGCGACGGCATGGCCGTGAAGTTCGAGCAGGTCACCGACACCGCCATGGTGAACGCGGCCATCGACTGACCGCACGGGCGGTCGAATCTAGGCGAGGCGGTACGCCTGCTCGAGGCGGTCGGGCGCCTTCCTCAGCTCGGCCGCCGGCGCGTTCAGCACGACCCGCCCCTGCGCCATCGCGTACGCGTCGACGGCCAGGTCGAGCGCCAGTTGCGTGAACTGCTCGATCAGGATCACCCCGACGCCCGCGTCAGCGATGCGTCGAAGGGCAGGCACCAGTCGTCGCACGACGATGGGCGCGAGCCCCAGCGACATCTCATCGATCACGAGGAACCGAGGCTGGGCGACGAGCGCTTGACCGATGGCGAGCATCTGCTGCTGCCCACCAGACAGGGACCCGGCAAGGCGTCCGCCGAGCGGCTGCAACTCCTCGAAGAGAGCGTGCACCCGGTCGACGGCAGCAGCGCGCTCCGCACGCGGCACAAGGAACGAGGCAGTCCGCAGGTTGTCGATAACGGTCATGTCCTTGAGCACCCGGTGCCCCTCGGGCACGGTCGCGAGACCCGCGGCACGGATGGCGGTGGGCTTCCTGCCGGTCAGATCTTCGTCGCCGATCGATACCGAGCCATCACGAGGCTTCAGCACCCCCGCCAGCGCGAGCACGAGAGACGACTTCCCGGCGCCGTTCGGTCCGAGCAGGGCCGTGATGGCCCCCGGTTCGGCACGCAGGTCCACGGCGTGCACGACCTCGCGGCCTCCGCGGTCGATCGAGAGCCCGCTGACGATCAGCGACTCGCTCATACGGTGGCCTCCAGATCGGATGTTCCGAGGTACGCCCGGCGCACCTCGGCGGAAGCCAGCACCTCGGCAGTCGGTCCGTAGGCGATCAGCTGGCCGAAGTCGAGCACGGCGGTTGCGCCGCAGACGGTGGAAACCAGATCCATGTCGTGGTCGACGAGGATCACGAGCGCGCCGAACTCGGACGGAATGCGTCGGATCAGTCCGGTGAGGCGCTCCGTCTCGGAGACGTCGAGACCAGCGCCGGGCTCGTCGAGAAGCACGAGCTTCGGTCCACCGCAGACCGTCTTCGCCAGTTCCACAAGGCGGCGTTCCAGCATGGTGAGCTCGGATCCGGGGCGGTCGAGCCCCGTCAGCCCGACGAAGTCCACCGCCTCGTGCACCGCCTCACGACCGCCGCCCGTGTGCTCGGCGGAGAGACGGATGTTGTCCCACGCTGTGAGGGTGTGGATCACCTGCTCCTGCTGGAAGGTGCGTCGCAGCCCCCATCTGGCGCGCTTCGCCGGGTTCATCGCCAGCAGGTCGACCCCGTCGAAGGTCAACGTGCCCGTCGCCGGGACGGCGAACCCTGACAGCACGTTGAAGAACGTGGTCTTGCCGGCTCCGTTCGGGCCGACGAGACCGCAGACGTCGCGCTCGAACACGAGCGACAGGTCGTTGATCGGCTTCACTCCGCCATACACGACGGTGAGATTCTCGACCGTCAGTGCCCCGGTCACGATTTGCCCTTCTTGGTGATCGTGCGTGTGATGCGCCGAGCGAGGCCCTGCAGTTGACCCGCGATTCCCTGCGGTGCTGTCGTGAGCGCTTGGATCATCCCGAGTCCCAGGATCACGAAGATGAGGTTGCCATCGACGCCGATGGAGTTCAGCAGCGGGGGCAGCCCTTGCGAGAGGAAGCCGGCGATGGCTGCACCGAGAAGGGAGAAGCCGCCACCGATGAGCACCGTCGCAAAGAGCAGGATCGATTGCGATGCCTTGAACGAGATGGGGTCGAGAAGCCCGGCGTTGCCGGCGAGCAGACCGCCGGCGACACCCGTCGTCGCCGAGACGACTGCCAGCGCCCAGAGGCGGTAGCGGACCGTCCCGATTCCGGCGGCGAGCGCTCCCGCCTCGCTCTGGCGCATCGCCGCCCACGCTCGCCCGGGCCGGTTGGCCAAGTGCAGCGCGATGATCACGAACATGATCGCCGTGACGATGAGCACATAGCGGAAGTAGTCAGGGTCGGTCGTTCCGAGTACCGGGCGCGGAAGGGGCTTCTGAAGCACCCCGCCGGCGGCTCTTCCCAGGAAGCCCTCCCCTCCGTTCGGAAATCCCGTGACGGTGAAGACGACTTCGAACGCTCCCGCGAGCATGAGGGTGACGATCGCGAGGTTGAGCCCGGAGAGCCGCAGCGCGGGCAGGCCGACCAGAACACCGATGATGCCGGTGCCGACGGCCGCGATCACCAGCAGCAGCTCGAAGGGGAGCGCCGTCGCGTGGCCGACGCGCAGGGTGATCCACCCGCCGACGCCCATGAGCGAGACCTGCCCGAGCGCGACCAGGCCGAGCCGGCCGTAGAGGAGCGCGATGCCGGCGGCGGGGATGGCGAAGATCGCGCATGCCGTCATGATCCGGGTCCAATAGGCGCCGAGCAGGATCGGTCCGAACACCAGCGCGAGCACGAGGAAGACAGCGACCGCGATGTTCCGAGCGGAGAAGATGCGCCCCCGCGACCACAGTGAGACCCTGCTGGAACGTTGCTGCACGGAGGCGGTCATCGTGCGACCTCGATGGTGACGACCTTCCGTCGCTGGAGGAAGAGGATGACGATCGTCGCCACGACGAACGGCGTCGCATTGCTGAACGACGACGTCGCGGGGAATGCGGAGGCGACAGCCTGGATGACGCCGATGCTGAGTCCGCCGATGAGGGTGCCGGCGAGTGAACCGAAGCGACCCACGACCACGGCGGCGAGGAAGGGGATGACGATGAAGGTGAGGAAGACCGGCTCGAGCCGCGTCTGACTGGAGAGCAGGATGCCGGAGAAGCCGGCGAGCGCCCCCGAGACGCTCCAGGCGAGCAGTTCGATCCGGCGCACCCGCACCCCCAGCATCGAGGCGAGCTCGCGGTCGGACGCGAGCGCCCGCATGGAGGTTCCGGTCTGGCTCCGTCGGAGGTAGATGGTCGTGCCGAACACGATCACCATGGCCACCGCGAGACAGATGATCTGAGTGAGAGTGATCCGGGTTCCCAACTGGACCCCGATCGTGTCAGTGATGAGCCGCAGGAAGCGGGCCTTGTCGTTCCAGACGAACAACATGATCCCGAGCAGCACGAGGGCGAGCCCGAGGGTCGCCGTCGCCTTGGTGAGGGTCGACACGGTCGCGAGGAAGGGCCCCGCGAGGAAGCCGAAGAGAAGCGAGAGAGCCGTCGCGGCCAGGATCCCCAGGACGTAGGCCAGGATCGGTTGCATCCTGAGCTCTGCGAACTGCCAGGCGAGCATCGCCGACATGGCGCCGAGGGCGCCGTAGCCGAAGTTCAGCACGCCCGTCGTCCGGTACAGCACCAGCATCCCGACGCCGCTGAGGGCGTAGAGGGACCCGAGCACCAGTCCGGCGACGATGAAGGGAAGGATCACGACGGCTCTCTCGCTCAGGACGTCGGCGTCAGCCGACGAGTCCCTGCGATTCCTCGTTCGCGAGAATCGACTCGAGGGCGGGGTCGCCGGAGTCGATGCACTCGCTCAGCTTCGTGAACACGCCGTCCGTGATCTCCGCCGTACGGGTGGAGTGGTTGGCGTTGTGCTCGGCCGCTTCGCCGTAGTACCAGGGCCGGCACAGCAGATCGGACGAGTAGTTCGTGATGCCGAGCATCGCCTCCGAGACGGTCTCACGAGAGATGTCCGCGGGGTCCAGCTCGAGCAGCGCGTCGGTGAACATCTTCGCGGCGAGGAAGCCCGCCTGGCTGAAGGTGTCGCGCGGAGCGTCATCAGCGGCGTACGCATCCATCACCGACTTCCACAACTCGTTGTCTTCGCCCGCGGCATCCACCAACTGGAGCTCCGAGTTGGCCACGAAGCCCTCCCAGTAGGACCCGATCTGGCTGCCGAACTGAGCGTCATAGCAGGACGCGGTGCAGGTCCAGATGATGTCGCCGCGGGCATCCTGCTGCTCGACGGCCGCGAGGATGGCCGCGGTGATCGGTGCGGGGTCGACGATGATGACCGAGGTCGCGCCTGAGTCCTTGATCTTCTGGATCAGGGGGAGCCAGTTCGTCTCCGCGGGGTCGCTGAGTTCGGTGCCGACGATGTTGATCCCGTTGGCCTCGGCGTACTCGTTGATGCCCGCCGCCACCCAGTCGCCGTTGCCCTGCGTGTTGAGGCCGACCTGGAAGACGGCGTCCGCCTGGTCGGTCTCCTCGAGCCACTGCAGCAGCTGGATCGCGCTCTGTCGCGGACCGGCGTTGACCGGCGCGAGGTTGCTCGACGAGAAGCACGACTGAGGCACACCCACCCCGGTGATCGAGTAGAGATCTGCCTTGACATACTCGGCGTTCGCGACGTCGCAGCCGATGAAGGTCGCGTCGCCGACGAGTCCGACGACGTCGCTGTCGGCCGCAAATCCGGCCGCGAGCTGCGCGGTCTTCGTGGGGTCGAACTGGTCGTCTTCATAGGAGTAGTCGATCGGGCGACCGTTGATGCCGCCGTTCTCGTTCACGCAGTCGAAGTAGGCGGCCGCGGCCTTCGGCGACGACGAGAAGTCGACACCGCCACTCGCGGTTGCGATCGCGCCGACCTTGATGGGGTCGCCCGACGCCGCTTCTCCGTTGGCGAGCCCGCACTGCAGTTCGCCCTTATCCGTGGTGCCGCCCGCGTTGCCGCTGCCAGTGTCGTCCGCCACACAGCCGGCGAGCGATGCCGCCAGCAAGGCGGCTGCCGTGAGCGCAAGTGCGCCCCGGACCGTGATTGCTTTCATCTCAGTACTCCTTCGTACCGCTGTCGGTGCTCAGCCGAGGCGAGGTCGCCCCGTCGATTGGTGCTCGTCCCAGCCTCCTCAGGGTGAGGATGCGGGGTTTGTTCCGGCGCGAAGACCCCTTGCACGCGGGTGCACGAGCGTTCAGAGACTCTCGTCGAGCAGGAACCGGGCGCCTTGTTCCCCGATGAGGATCGACGGGGCGTTGGTGTTGCCGGAGGTGATCTTCGGCATGATCGACGCGTCAACCACCCGGAGACCCGCGATGCCGTGCACCCGCAGACGGGAGTCGACGACGGCGAGGGAGTCGTCGCCCATGCGGCACGTGCCGACCTGGTGGTGGTAGGTGATCGCCGTGCGGCGCACGTAGTCGCGAAGCTTGTCGTCGTCGTCCACCTCGGGACCCGGGTACAGCTCGCGTGCGCCCCATTCCGCGAGCGCGGGCGCAGCGCCGATGTCGCGGCACTGCCGCACGGATGCGGTGAGCGCGTCGAGGTCGCGTTCGTCGGCGAGCGCACCCAGATCGATGGCGATCGGGTCGTGTGCACCGGCGCCTGTCAGCGTCAGCGTGCCGCGACTGTGCGGCGTGATGATGCCTGCCATGAGCGAGAAGCCGCTCTCGGGCCCCTCCATCCAGGGCTCGTACATGGGCACGCTGAAGTTGATCGGCTGCGTGTCGGGAACGGTGAGTTCAGGGTCGCTCTTCCAGAACAGATGCGTCTGCGTGACCGAGACACCCGGCTGGGGTGGATCGACCGGGCGCTCGTCGGTCGTGAAGATCACGGGTGAGAGGAGGTGGTCGTGCAGGTTCTTGCCGACACCCGGAACGTCGAGCACCACCTCGATACCGAGATCGGCGAGTTCGGCGGCAGGCCCGATGCCGGATCGCAGCAGGATCCTCGGCGAATCGAGCGCTCCGGCGGAGAGCACGACGACGTCGGCGTGGACCCGCACGAGGTCGCCGTCCTGCTCGTATTCGACGCCGACCACCGTCTGGCCGTCGAACAGGAGCCGGTGGATCCAGGCCCCGGTCTGGATCGTGAGGTTCGGGGCGTCCTGGATCGGCTGCACGTAGGCCCGATACGAGCTGAGTCGCGTGCCGTCCCGAACGGTGATCTGCTGCTGCGAGACACCGTCGAGGTGGTCGCCGTTGTAGTCGGGGTTGTGCTCGAGACCGATCTCCACTGCAGCATCGATGATCGAGCTCTGGATGGGAGAGAGCGGATAGTCGTCGGTGACGTCGAGCAGCCCACCCGCGCCGCGAAGCTCCGATGCGCCGCCGCTGCTGTTCTCGATGGCGCGGAACAGCGGCAGCACGTCGTCCCACGACCATCCCGGGTTGCCGGCGGCGGCCCATCCGTCGTAGTCCTCGCGCGCGCCGCGAACCCAGATCATGGCGTTCAGCGAATGGGAGCCGCCGAGCACTTTTCCTCGCGGCAGATGGAGCCGCCTGCCCGCGGCGTGCTCCTGGGGAACGGTGAAATAGTCCCAGTCCTCCGGCCCGTGCCAGAGGGTCCCCATTCCGGAGAGGTCGTGGATCATCGGGTTGATGTCGGGGCCGCCCGCCTCGAGCAGGAGCACTCGTCGACCGGCGTCGACGAGGCGACGCGTGACGACCGATCCTGCGGATCCGGCTCCGACGACGATGACGTCGTATACGGGGGTGGTGCTCTCGGGCATGTTCGTCCTCTCCATGGATCAGCTGCGGATGAGCTGCGGCGCCGAGACTGCCTTCAGCCCCTCGACGCCGAACTCGAGCCCGTAGCCCGAGCCCTTCACCCCGCCGAAGGGCGCCATCGGGTGCAGGGTGCCGTGCTGGTTGATCCACACGGTCCCGGATTCGAGCCGAGTCGCCACGGCGCGCGCGTTCGCGGGGTCGGACGACCACACCGATGCGCCGAGGCCTACGTCGAGCGCATTGGCGCTGGCGATCGCATCCTCCAGTTCGGTGTATCGGATCACGGGGAGTGCCGGGCCGAACTGCTCTTCGTCGACGATCGGGTCGCCGTCGTTGACGTCGGCGACGATGGTGATCGGGTAGAACAGCGGACCGAGCTCTGTCGCCGGGCTGCCGCCCGTCACGATCCGGCCGCCCCGGGTCTTCGCGTCCTCGACGAGCCCGGCGACGATGTCGAACTGCTTCTTGTTCTGCACTGGGCCGAGCACGTTCTGCTCGTCGAGGCCGTTGCCCATCGGCATGTTCTTGCTGAACGCGGCGAGCGAGTCGATGACCGCGTCGTAGATCGAGTCGTGCACGTAGAGGCGCTTGAGCGCCGCGCAGGTCTGACCGGTGTTGATGAACGCGCCCCAGAACAGGCCCTCGGCGATCGCATCCGGGTTCGCGTCCGGCAGCACGATGCCGGCGTCGTTGCCCCCGAGCTCGAGCGTGAGCCGCGCCAGGTTGCCCGCTGATGCCTCGATGATCGCGCGCCCGGTGGCGGTCGAGCCCGTGAACATGACCTTGTCGATCTTGGGATGCGCGGCGAGCGCGCCGCCGACCTCGCCGTTTGCGGAGATCGCCTGCAGGACGCCCTCGGGAAGTACTTCGTTCATGATCGAGACCATCGCCAGCACGCTGAGCGGGGTGAACGACGACGGCTTGACGATGACCGCGTTGCCCATCCGCAGCGAGGGGGCGATCTGCCAGATGCCTATCATGAGCGGCCAGTTCCACGGACCGATCGCGGCGACGACGCCGAGCGGCTTGTAGATGATTTCCGCGTGCGCCTCCCCGTCGTCGACGAGCACCTCGGGGTCCAGAGGGGTCGCAGCCGTGGCACGCAGCCACGCCGAGCACGCCCCGACTTCGAAGCGCGCGTTGGGGCCGTTGAGGGGCTTGCCCTGCTCGCGGGACAGCAGCTCGGCGAGCGCCTCGGCAGATGCGTCGATGCGGTCGGCGACCGCGTTCAGAAGCTCGATGCGCTTCTCATGGCCGAGCGCCGCCCATGGGCGTTGCGCCTCGCCGGCCCTCGCGATCAGCACGTCGAGGTCGTCGACGGTCTGCACGGGCGCGCGGCCGATCACCTCGCCCGTGGCGGGGTCAGAGATCTCCCGTCCCGATCCCTCCGGGGCGGAGACTCTCGAAAGCAGTTCTGCGTAGTCGGTCATGGCGCACTCCTCATCCGCGACATCTGTCGTCCGACCAGAATCGCCGCAGGCAGGCGCCATGCTGTTGCCGCCCAGCGCAGTCCCTCTGTCGCACAGTGCAAGGCGCTCGCGAGGGCAGGCTCCCCGCCCCGCCATCGCCCTAGCGTGGTGTCGAGCGAGGGAGAGACGATGACATTGCTCGGAGCCGAGACGTGGCATGGCGCGCTGTTCAGCGGAGGCTGGCGATCGGGGTCAGGATCTCCGCAGGCGGTGATGGAGCCGGCGACAGGGGCCTCGCTCGGTCAGGTCGGCACGGCGAGTGTGGCTGATGTCCTGCGCGCGGCGGAATCCGCGTCGCACGCGCAGCGCGACTGGGCGAAGCGCCGTCCGGAGGAGCGGGCGGACGTGCTCCGGCGGGCCGGGCTGCTCTGGCAGGAGCACGCGGCGGAAGTGGAGCGCTGGATCGTCCGCGAGACGGGCGCGATCCCGCCGAAGGCGCAGCTCGAGACCCATATCGCTGCGAACGAGTGCTTCGAGGCGTCTGCGCTCCCCTCATACCCGCACGGCGACGTCCTCACCTCGAATGAGGACCGCTGGTCGTTTGCGCGCAACCTGCCTGTCGGGGTGGTCAGCGTGATCGCACCCTTCAACTTCCCCCTCATCCTGGCGATCCGTTCCGTGGCACCTGCGCTCGCCCTCGGCAACGCGGTGCTCCTCAAGCCGGATCCGCGCACGGTCGTTTCGGGCGGGGTATCCATTGCACGGATCTTCGAGGAGGCCGGGCTGCCCGACGGCCTCCTGCATCTGCTCCCCGGGGGTGTCGAGGTGGGTCAGGCGCTCGTGACCGCGCCCGAGGTGAGGGTGGTTGCATTCACCGGGTCGACCACAGCCGGCCGCAACGTCGGAGCGCTCGCGGCGCAGAACCTCAAGCGGGTGCACCTCGAGCTCGGCGGCAACAACGCGCTGATCGTGCTCCCGGGGGCCGACCTGGATGCGGCAGCCTCGGCAGGCGCGTTCGGCTCGTTCATGCACCAGGGGCAGATCTGCATGACGACCGGCCGGCATCTCGTCCACGAAAGCCTGTCCACGGCGTATCTGGAACGACTGACCGACAAGGCGCTGAAACTGCCGGTCGGGAACCCGGACACCGACCAGGTTGCGCTCGGGCCGATTATCGACGAGAAGCAGCTTCAGCGCATCGACGGCATCGTGAGATCGTCGGTCGATCGCGGCGCGCGACTTCACGCGGGTGGGACACATGAGGGACTGTTCTACGCGCCGACCGTGCTCAGCGAACTTGACGACGCATCCCCCGCCTGGGCCGAGGAAGTGTTCGGCCCGGTTGCGCCCGTGCGGTCCTTCTCGAGCATCGACGAGGCAGCCGAGCTCGCACTCGCGAACTCCTACGGACTGTCGCTCGGCATCCTGGGCGATGTGGGCACGGCGATGGATCTCGCGGACCGCATCCCGACGGGCAAGATCCACATCAACGAGCAGACTGTCTCAGACGAAGCGAATGCCCCGTTCGGCGGCACGGGCTGGTCGGGAAACGGGTCGCGGGTGGGTGGCCTCCGCACCAACCTCGACGCGTTCACGGACGTGCAGTGGCTGACAGTGAGATCGTCGATCGCTCCCTACCCGTTCTGAGCGGTCGGGGGTGGCCAGTCGGTGCTGTGGGGCGACGGTCCAGTCGGTGTTGCCACCGCGTCGAGGCTAGACGACGAGGAGCTCGATGCTCCGGGACTCGCAACCTTCCGCACGGACGGTTGCCGTAATGGTGCCCGGAATGTGCCCCGCTCGGACGACGGCTAGCGCTCGTCCGAGGAATGTCGAGTGTGACGTGGTGCAGAACCCCTCTTCGGTGATCGCCTCGCCGCTTCCGAACCCGAGGAGCGTGCCAGCCCCTGAGACCACGATCTCCACCCGACGGTCCTGTAGCGGACGCACGATTCCCTCGCTGTCGGCCAGTTCAATCGCCACGTAGGCGAGGTCCTGCCCGTCAGCCCGGAGCCGATCCACCTCGGGTGTCACCACTAGCCGGAGGTTGGGGGCGGCGCTGCGGAGGGAGTCGCGGCCGATTTCGCGACCATCCGAATCGCGTGCGATGGCGACGAGCTCCCCCGGCTGAAAATCCAGGGCGAAAGTGGACAAGAACCCTGCAGCCGCGCCTGACGGACGACGCCCGACGGTGATTCCGTTGTGCATGAGCTCCACCTCAGCGGCGTCGGCGTAGACCTCGACGGTGGCCTCCCGGCCCTCGCATCCTTCCCAGCTCCAGCTACGTATTGAGTTCGTTGAGCGCCAGCTCGACACCGTCTGCTTCTCGCCCGCATGGTGCACCGGCTGGACGGCGAGGTGCGGGCCCGACCGCAGCCCCCACCCGATCTCGTTCAGGTACGACTGCGTCTGGCGATGCCCGGTGATGTCGATGTTCGGGGTGCCTGCCGCGAGCGCGGGGTACGGCAGGTAGAGGCGCGCGCGGTCGTTGTAGCGGATGGTCGCGAGCCCTCCCTCTCCCAGGTAGTCCCAGCCCGTCCAGACGAAGTCACCGATGACGTGCGGCTGGTCGGCGATGTCCTGCCAGATCGCCACGGTCTGCGTCGCGGGATCCTCGCTGCCGACCATCACGCGCTCGGGGTGGAGGGCTGAGTCTCCACGGAACCGTGAGGCCATGTAGTTGTAGCCCGCGATGTCGACCGTCGCATACGCGTCGCGGGTCTTTTTGTCCACGATGCCGAGCTTGAGCACCCGGGGCATGACCTTGGTCATCACCCCCATCATCAGATTGAGGATCAGAATGAAGTTCTTGTTGGTCTCCTGGCGGCCCGCGGCTCGAGCTGCTGCTGCCTTCTTCTGCACCTTCTCCTCGTCAGGGGGTGCAACCAGGTTGAGAAACGCGTTGATGCAGTTCGTCACGGGCCTCGATGGGTCGAGTTCTCGGGTTCGCTCGGCAAGCCGCCGGCTCGTATCGATGCCCTCGGGGAGCGCGGTTTCACCGATCTCGTTGCCGATCGAGTACATGATCACCGACGGGTGATTCCGGTCCTTTTCGATCATCGCCTCGAGGTCCCGTTCCCACCATTCGGCGAACTCGATCGAGGAGTCCCAGTTCACCTTCGGCCGGGTCCACGCGTCGTTCAGCTCGTCCATCACGAGGACGCCGAGTTCGTCGCAGGCCCGCAGCAGCGCCCTGGATGCCGGGTTGTGTGCACTGCGGATGGCGTTGAATCCGCCCTCTTTGAGAATGCGGACGCGGCGCCGTTCGGCGGCGTCGAGGGTGTGGGCACCGATGACGCCGTTGTCGTGGTGGATAGCGGCGCCGCGGAGCTTGACCGATTCACCGTTGATGCGGAGCCCGTGGCTCGCGTCGACGTCAATGGCGCGGATGCCGAACCGGTCGTGGCTGGAGTCGATCACCTCATCCTCGGATTCGAGCGACACCGCGATGTCGTAGAGCGTCGGTGACTCGGGCGTCCAGAGCGCGGCATCGGTGATGGTCACCAGCTGCCGTACCGTGGCTCGACCATGGCCAGGCACGTCGACGACCTCTGCGGCGTTCACCGGCTCGTCCCCCTGTGCGGTGAGTGCCGTCGAGACGCGCACGCGGCGGGTATGGTCCTCGTCATTCACCAGCTCGGTGAGGATCTCGACGGTTGCTTGAGCGCTGTCGACGGACAGTGTCCGTGCGCACGGTCCCGCGGCCGAGATCCGCAGCGCCGGCCCGATGAGGAGGTGCACGGGGCGGTAGATGCCGCTGCCGGTGTACCACCGGCTGTTCGGCTCGTCCGCGTTGTTCGCGACGACCTCGACGACGTTCTCCTCCCCGATCAAGAGGTGTTCGTCGAGCGGCACCCGGAACTCGGCATACCCTGACGGCCGCCCCCCGACGTGCCAGCCGTTGAGGTACACCTGCGATCGTTGGTACACGCCCTCGAACTCGAGCAGCACAGCCAGCCCCCGCCATTCCGCGGGAGCGACGAACCGCTTCGTGTACCGGTAGACGCCACCGGGGAAGTAGCCGGTGTTGTGTGCGTTCGCGCAGTCAGGGTCGCGGCGCTCGAACATCATGGCGTCGTGCGGGAGGGTGAGCGGCCCTGTCGGTGCGGACGCCCGCCCGGGGGTTTCTGCGGCGACGAACCAGTCGTCGTTGAAGGGATGGCGCAGCACGATTTCTCAGCGAACGCGTTTGATGAACATGACCGCGATCGCACCGATGATGGTGAACGCCATCATGACGACGAACAGCGACGGGTAGCCGACCGTGCTGATGAGCAGTCCGCCGAGCACCGGCGTGATGATCTGTGGCGCGCCATTCGCGACGCTGATCATCCCGATGTCACGACCCGCGTCGTCAAGGTTCGGCAGCACGCGCGAGATCAGCGCCTGGTCGACGGCGAGGTACGCCCCGAAGGCCAGCCCGGCGACGCTCATCCCGATCAGGATGCCGGTGAAGTCCGGCATGAGCAGCGGGATCAGAGCGGCCGGCACGAACATCAGCGACGACACCACAACGAAGATCTTCAGCCGACCGACCCTGTCAGCGAGGACTCCGCCGAGGATCGCGGCGACCATCGTGAACAGGATGCTGATCCCGCTGACCTGCACGATGGCTGCGGATGCGGCATCTGTACTCCCGTCGCCGAACTTGATGTAGTCGCGCAGCAGGAAGAGCATCATCCCTTGGACGATGAAGTAGCCGAAGAACGTCAAGAACCGACCCACGAACGTCAGCCAGAAGTCGCGCTCGGTTCGCAGGCTGGGCAGCTTCGACCTCACCTTCGGTGCGCTCGCATCGAGCGCCCGGAGAGCCTCAGCGGAGAGGTCCTTCGTGAAGAAAGCGAAAACGGCGCCGATGATGACCAGCTGCGCGGCGACCACGCCGTAGGCGATCAGCGGGTCGGTGACCAGGCCGCCGACGGCGACCCCGATGAATGTGCCCAGTAGCCCGAGGGTGCCGGACAGTCCCGACATCGTTCCGCGCACGCGCACCGGAATCCGCTCGGGGAGCACCGCGGCCATCGCTGTCTGGTAGCCGGTGAGCGGCCAGATGGCGATCGCCCAGACGATCCCGAGGACCAACGCGTTCGGAGACAGGCCCGTGATGATGAGCGCGACGGCCCCGACGAGCGCAGTTCCGAGGATCCAGATGTTGCGGCGACCGAGGAAGCGGACCCGGGTGCGGTCGGACGCGAAGCCGAGGACCGGGCCGGCCACCAGGCCGACGATCGCGGCGAAGCTCACGACCACACCGAGCGTGCCCGCGTCATCCGGACCTCCAGAGCCGAACGCGGCGACCTGGCGCGCGAGCAGCACCTGGAGAACGGAACCCCACACGATCGACAGGCTCAGCAGACCGAGGGGATAGAGAATCCACAGCCGCTTCGGCATCGTCGCAGGCCCGGTGTTCGGGTCGGACGTCGGACTCGCCAGCGCCGGGGAGGCGAGAGCTGCTTCGGGTGTGCCGATCGCAGGCACAGTGTTCTCTGACAAGGTCTTCTCCATCGAAGCTCGGCCCGTGGGCTATTTATTCAAGTACTTGAAAAATAACACGACTTCGCGTGAGGCGCGAAGTAGACTCGTCCCACGGCCAGCGAGAAGAGACCGATCACGTGACCAGCACGCCCGAGACACCACGACGACGTGGGCGTCCCCCTCGCATAAGTCGCGCGCAGATCATCGAAGTCGCCCGGGCGATGGAGCCGGACAGACTCACGATGCGAGCCATCGCCGCAGAACTCGGCGTCGACCCATCGGCCGTGAACTATCACGTGGCCGACCGTGAAACGCTGCTAGAACTTGTCGCAGCGGATGTGGTGCTTTCGCAGATTGAGGACACCCGGCTGCCCGACAGTGCGGATTGGCGTGCGGCCATCCGCGTGTTCGCGGATCGGCTACGCGCCGGCGTTATTCTGAGTGGCTCGCACAGCCCCTACTTCCGCTTTCCCGCGGGCGGGGCGCCGCGGGCGCTGACGATCGTTGACGAGGTTCTCGAACGACTGACTGGCGCGGGGCTCTGCGCCGACGAGGCGATCCGAGCCCTCACCGCCGTCAACCAGATCACCTTCGCGGCTGCCCGCGAAGCGGTGCTGACACAGAATGGCGGCCGCCACCCTCAGCTCGATGAGATGCAGCGTGCGATTGATGACCTCCAGCCCGACGAACTTCCTGGAGCCCGAGCTGTCATCGCGCACTGGGCGCCCGAATCCGACGAGCAGTTCGCATACAACATCGACCTTCTCATCGCCGGAATCGAGAGTCGCCTCGCGGGTGACCCCAGCTAGCTCGCGATCTCAGCGCGGAACCACAAGCCCGGAAGATCGGAGAATCGATCGCCGTGTACTGCGCCCGCGAGCAGCTCCCAGTCACCATCGCGGTGCATTTCGGCCAGCAACGCGTCTTCCATGTCGCGTTCGAGGGGACTACCGCGGAAAACGACCATTGGGTCGAACGGAAGCGCAACACGGTCTGGAGAGCGGCGTATCGAGCTACGAGGTGGCGCTCACGACACGGTTGGCGGGGAAGATTCCTGCCTGGCTCGAGTCACCGCAGCTCGCCGCGGCAAGCGGCGCCGTTCCGCTGCTGAGCAATGACGATGTCGTCGGCACGGTCGCCTTATCGGGCCTCGTCGACGCCGAGGAACTGATCACGACGCGGTGATGTCGGGGATCTCGCAGTAGCGCCAGTCGCTCTGATCTGAGCACAGACCGCCAAGAGTGAACGGGCGACGGCGGACGACCCCACGTTTGTCACGACCACCGCCCGAGCTGGAGGCGTCCGGGGCACTACCTGACGGGCGATTCTTCGACGGTCTTGGCGGGGTCTCGCTCGACGACGTCTCCAAGGCAGTCGTCGATCCGTGACATCAGCTCGGGCGGGATGATGACCCCCGACGCACGGACGTTCTCATGCACCTGCTCCGGTCGCGACGCGCCGATGAGCGCAGAGGCGACATTGTCGTTCTGCAGCACCCACGAAACCGCCAACTGCGCCATGGACAGCCCGAGTTCGTCGGCGATGGGCCGCAACCGTTGGACTCGTTCGAGGACGTCATCCCGCATGAACCGAGAAATCATCTCGGCGCCCCCGTTGCCGTCGGTGGCACGGCTGCCGGCCGGGGCTGCGTGTCCCGGTCGGTACTTGCCAGTAAGGACGCCTTGGGCAACCGGCGACCAGACGATCTGCGAGATGCCGAGCTCCCGAGACACGGGCACAACGTCGGACTCGATGATTCGCCACAGGGCCGAGTACTGCGGCTGGTTGGAGACGAACGGGATGCGGAGTTCTTTGGCCAGCGCGGCTCCTGCCCGGAGCTGGTCGGCCGTCCACTCGCTGACTCCGATGTAGAGCGCCTTGCCGGAGCGCACGATGTCGGCGAACGCAACCATGGTCTCCTCGAGCGGCGTGGCGTTGTCCCATCGGTGCGCCTGGTAGAGGTCGACGTAGTCCGTGCCTAGGCGGCGCAGGGATCCGTCGATCGACTCCATGAGGTGTTTGCGGGACAACCCGGAGTCGTTCGGCCCCAGTGGGCCGACCGGGTAATAAGCCTTCGTGAAGATCTCCAGCGACTCCCTGCGCTGGCCGCGCAGCGCGTCGCCCAGCACCACCTCCGCCTTGGTGTTCGCATACATGTCGGCGGTGTCGAAGGTGGTGATTCCGGCGTCGAGGGCGGCATGCACGCACGCCATCGCGGCTTCGTTCTCGACCTGGGAGCCATGTGTGAGCCAGTTGCCGTACGTGATCTCCGAGATCTTCAGTCCGGATGCGCCGAGGTGACGGTGCTTCATCGGCTTACCTCCGTCGCGGCGAATGCGCTTCGGAAGTCGTGGGACCCTCCCACGACTTCGAGAACGCGGCCGTCGGGCAGGATGACATCCGCGGGAATCCCCTCGGGGATGGACACGGCAAGCTCGAAGGTGTCTGCGACCACTTTCCATGCGCAGTTGATCGTTCCGTGGATGCTGTCGTAGGACGTCTCCACCCAGTCGATGCCGGGACCGGGCTGAGGTTCGATCCGGACTCGCGCGTAGCCGGGGGCGGCCGGTCGAATGCCACCGACGACTTGGTAGATCCAGTCGGCCACCGCGCCCAGGGCATAGTGGTTGAAGCTGGTCATCTCACCCGCGTTGATCGAGCCGTCCGGGAGCATGGAGTCCCATCGCTCCCAGATCGTGGTGGCTCCCATCGTCACGGAGTACAGCCAGGAGGGGCACTCGCGCTCGAGCAGGAGGCGGTACGCCTCGTCGACGTGCCCGGTCAGGGACAGCGCCCACGTCACGAATGGGGTGCCCGCGAATCCGGTCGTCACTCGATAGTCCGACTGGACCACCAACTCGGCGAGACGGTCACCGGCCAGCTTCCGAGTCGTGCCGTCCAACAGGCCGAAGGCGATCGCGAGGGCATACACCGTTGCGCAATCGGATTGAATCCAGCCGGTCTCGTCCACGTAGTGCTGTGTGAACGCGGACTGTGTCCGCTCCGCCAGTGCTGACCAGTGCTCTTCGTCGTCCGACTTTCCGAGCTGGCGCGCGGCCTCGGCCGCGAAGGAGGCCGATCGGTACAGGCACGCGGTGGCCACGACTGCCGGATCCGCCTTAGCCGCGCCGGGGTCCTCCGGTGGTGCGTCGGGGTCGAGCCAGTCACCGAGCTGTTGCCCGCCCGTCCAGAGCCCGTCACGGGACACATCCTGCGCGATCGAGTGCAGATGCATGGTCATCGCGGGATAGTGCTCTGCGAGTTGCTCCAGGTCGCCGTAGGCGGTCCAAAGTGCCTGCGGTACCCAAACAGCGGCATCCCCCCAAACTGCGGTGGCGCGGTGCCACGGGAGCGTGAAGCCGTCGGGGAAGTTCGCGTACTTGAGGACATCGGGGACCGTGAGAGGGACGAAGCCACCCTCGCTGTGCTCCGTTTCGGCGCGGAGATCCCGCAGCCAGCCGTCGAGGAAGTCGGCCGTGTCGAACTGGAAGGCGGCCGAGGCCGCATACGCGGCGATGTCGCCGGTCCAGCCCAGGCGCTCGTCGCGCTGCGGGCAGTCGGTGGGCACGCTCAGGAAGTTTCCCTTCTGCCCCCAGACCGAGTTGTGGATCAGCTGGTTGACCAACGGGTCGGAGCAGGCGAACCGACCGGTGCGGCGCATGTCGGAGTGCACGACGACCGCTTCGAGGGCGGTAGATGTCAACTCGTCAGGCCAGCCGTCGATCTCTATGTAGCGGAAGCCATGGAACGTGAGCGTCGGCTCAAAGGTGTCAACTTCCCCGGAAAGGACGAACACGTCGGTTGCTTCGGCACCGCGAAGCGGCCTGACTCCGAGCTCGTCGTGCTCGAGCACCTCCGCGTGGCGGATCCGGATCTGAGCGCCTGCCTGGCCCTGTGTGGTGAAGCGGACCCAGCCGACGAGGTTCTGGCCGAAATCGACGAGGGTGCGCCCTGAGGGCGCCTTCCACACCCGGGTCGGGGTCAGTACCTCGTTGCGAACGATGAGTGGTGCAGTCTGCGCGACCACCGTGCTCGTGTCCAGGGCAACGCTTGTGGTCGCGACCGGGCGTCGGGTCCGGCGGAGTCGGGCGTCGATGGTCTGCCCGTTGTAGAGCGAGTTGCGGGTGGTCTCCGACGCTTCCGCCTCCCAGTCGCCGGCGGTGACGACGCGCTGCGTTTCGCCGTCGCGATACGTGATTTCGAGCGCTCCGGCGACGCCGATCTCCTCGCCGTAGTTCGCGTTCGCTCGCGCGAACCCGAGGTCACCCCGGTACCAACCGTTGCCCACGACGAACGAGAGCGCCACGACGTTGCCGCGACCCTGGGCGAGCGCGTTGGTGACGTCGAAGGACTGGTACGCGAGCCTCCACTCGTACGCGGTCCATCCCGGATTGAGCACCGACTCCGTCACCGACTCACCGTCGATGAAAGCCTCGTAGACGCCGTGCGCGGTGACTGCGAGTGTCGCAGACACGATGTCGGCTCGATCCTGCTCGAGCGCGACGAGCCCGCGTAGACGCGGTGCGGTGTCCCTGTCGACGGCGGCTCCGATGAGTCGGGCATCCCGAAGCGGGTGAAGGTTCGCTGTCATACTGTCCATCACGGTCCTGGCGCGTGAACCATGCCCCCGCTTGTGCTGCGGATCGGCGCCTGAACACCCGCGTTCTGAGTAGTCCTACGATTAGACCATTCACTGAATGGTTTTAGCAACCAGCGTCACGATTCGTGAGCGCACTCCGCCGCGGCGCGCGCAAGCTGCACGGACCGATAGTCCGCGCCACCCGGGTGCTGGCGCGGCCATGGAATGTAGCCGAACGCGAGATCGGCTTTCGGGTCCGCGAAGGCGAGGGCACCGGCGGCGCCGTCGTGCCCGAAGGCCCCCAGTCCGCCGTACGGCATGCGCGGCTGCGGGAGGAGGAACACGGCGCCGAAGCAATTCGGAACATCGAGGACCCGATCCTGACCCCAGGACCGCTGCGTTGCCATATCCGCGAACACGTCAGCCGAGGCAAGCGGGCGCTGTGCCGAGGGAAGCGCGTCCGCGTACAGCGTGGCCAGTCCTCGCGCTGAGCCCACCCCGCCGATCGCGCTGGGGCCGGCACGGCGAACACGGGGATTGTTCGTGCTCGTGCCGCGCTCGCTGAGATCTTCCGGGGCGTCGACGTTGTTGAACACGGCGCTCGCCAGCGCGTCGATCGGGGGACGCGCAGCTACTTCTCGCTCTTGTTCGGCCGAGAGGATGGCGGGCGCGAGGGGGACGTATCGGCTCTCCTCACCAGCAGGTAGCCCGAGGAAGAAGTCCGCGTTTCGCGGTGCGCGAATGTCTTGCTCGTAGACCGCCTGGAGCGTTCGGCCGGTGACGCGGCGAACGAGCTCCTCCATGAGGATGCCGATCGTCAGAGCGTGGTAGCCGAACGCCGAGCCGGGAGTCCAGATCGGCGCCTGGCGGGCGAGGCGCGCGGCTCCACGGTCGGACGCTTCGAGGATCTCATCCAGCCCGAAGGTGCCGCCCGCCAGGGCAGGGAGCCCGGCGCGGTGGGCGAGCAGGTCGCCGACGGTGATCGCGTCCTTCCCACGCGATGCGAATTCGGGCCAGTACTGCGCCACAGGCAGGGCGAGGTCGAGCTCTCCGGTCGCGATGAGCGTCGCCATGACGAGGCCAGCGACGCCCTTCGTCACCGAGAACACCCCTGTGAGGGAGTCGCGCCGGAGGGCCGCTCCGCCGGCCAGGTCGACGACGAGTCGTCCACGATGCCAGATAGCCAGCTGGGCACTGTACGCCGGGTCCGCCTCCAGGTACGAAGCGAAGAGTCGCTGCACCGGCTCGAATCGATCGTCAACGGGTCCGTCGAGAGCGGTCATGTCGCCTCCGGGGTGAGGTGCTGGTCGTGGAGCGCGTCGATGCGACCGGTGCGTGCGACGCGTGCAAGGGCGTGGGCGCTGGGTTTGGGGGTGCGTGCGTAGTCGTGGTGCCTGTCGACCGCGATGAGCCCGAATTTGGGTCGGTAGCCTTCGGACCATTCGAAGTTGTCGAAGGCTGACCAGTGCAGGTAGCCACGCACATCCACGCCCTCCGCGCGGGCGGCGGCCACGGCGCGCAGGTGCCCGTCGAGGTAGGAGATGCGCTCGAGGTCGTCCTCGGTCGCGATTCCGTTCTCGGTGACGTAGATCGGGAGGCGCGCGTCCGCTGCGCGGTGGAGCATGACGCGAAGTCCGTCGGGATGGATCGCCCACCCCATCTGCGTCGTCGGGACCCCCGGCGGTGGCGGGGCGAAGATCGTGGGACTCGCGGGATCGACCCAGTTCTTTCGGTAGTACTGGACCCCGAGCCAATCGCCGGCATCGACAGGGTCCGCAGCCAGCCCGTCGATGTACAAGTCGACGATCTCTGCCTGCATCTGCGCGCAGAACTGGCCTGTCACGTCGTCCTCGCGGGCGGGTGCCAGGAGAGGCAGTTGAACGACGAGTCCGGTGGTGGCGCCGGTCGTTTCGTGGACAATTCGAACTGCCGCTCGGTGGGCAGCCAAGAGCGTCCGTCCGACTCGCTTCCATAGGGTCGGATTCGTCACGCCGGGCGGATGGTATCCCTCGAGGTAGCCGTGCAGAGCGACCATCTGCGGTTCGTTGATGGTGCACACGTGTTCGAGCAGGTCGCCGAGTCCCACGCAGACGTGGCGGACGTACTGCTCGAAGCGGTCAATGGCATCAGGGGCGGTCCATCCGCCGCGATCTGCGAACCATCGAGGGAGGGTGAAGTGGTGGAGCGTGACGAATGCCGTCATGCCGTTATCACGCACTGCCGTGAGGACGCGGCGATAGTGAGCGAGCTGTGCCGCACTGAACTCACCTGGGGCTGGTTCGATTCGCGCCCACTCGATCGACAGGCGGTGCGCGGTGTGGCCGAGGCTGGCCAGAAGCGCGAAGTCATCCGCGAAGCGGGCGTAGTGGTCGATGCCGTCGCCAGAAGACTCGACGCTCGCGGTGTGCGGATCATGCTCGAATGCCCACCAGTCGGAGTTGACGTTGCTCCCCTCGACCTGGTGCGCAGCCGTTGCCGCCCCCCAGAGGAATTCTTCGGGGAAGTCTCTGCCGTCTTCCATCATCTCTGAGCCCCTCCCCGCTCCTCACCGATGGTCGCGTCAAGGAGTTGATCCAGGTACCAGGCAGCCTCGGAGGCATTCTCGATGACGGCGAGGTGGGCTCCGGGCAGTTCGTGGTATCGAAAGCCGGGGGCCTCGCGAGCGAGCATTCTCATCTGAGCGGCTGGGGTGGCGACGTCAGCCGCTCCTCCGACGGCTATGCCGCGGGTTTCGAGTGCGGCGACCCGGCCTCGCGCGTCGTATCGAGAGAGAGCTCGACAGCACGCGACATACGATCCGACGTCTACTCGAGCAAGATCGTGCATCGCACGTGCGACAGCATGGGGCTGCGACGCGATGAACCCGTTCGTGAACCACCCTCTCGTGGTGCCCGTGGGATCAAAGGCGGCGGTCTGATCGGCCTGCGCCGCCGCTTCGAGCTGCGCCCACCCTCGCGCAGTGCCGAAGTGGAGAGCGCTCGCGAAACTCGCAATGCCGGCGATCGAGCCGTTCAGTCTCGCGCACTCGACCGCGATCGCGCCCCCCAGTGACACCCCCGCTACCACCACGGGCCCGAGACCCATGGAGGCGTCGAGCGCGGCCAGAGTTGCGCTGGCAAGATCTTGCACCGTCTCGGGTTCCCCGGGCGCGGCGTCCCCATGACCGGGAAGGTCCAGCAGCACGACGTCGAGACGGTCACGCCAGGCGAGCTCAGCGAGAGCCGGGTCCCACATCCGTGTGGAACAGCCGAGCGACGGCAAGAGCACGAGCGTTCCTCGCGGATTGCTCGCGGTGAGTCGGCGCGAGATCTTCACACCTACAGAATGCAGGTCACTGACAGGTTTTGCAAACGACTAGGTCGTTTTGCGCAACGCCTCCCACAGGGTCCGAATGCGGGCACCCATGTCCACGCTCCCGGGGTTGAGCAGCCACTGAAGCTGAAGCCCATCGGCGGCAGCGACCAGCAGGGACGCGATTCCCTCGGGATCCAGTCCCGCAGGCAGTTCGCCTGATGCCTGATGGACCCTTACGTCTTGTGCGATCTCGTCGAGCAGCCAGCGGTACCGCTCGGCGAAGAAGCCGTGCGCGACGCTGGCATCCTGTGCGCTCTCCGCCGACATGGCCACGAAGAGCCGGACCAGGCCTGGCTCTTCCGAGTTGCGGTCAACGGCCCGCATGAGGCGATCCACGGAATGCTTGTGCGAGCGCTCGTCTGAGTCAAGACTGCGATCGTCTCGACGGCGAAGCACCTCCAGGAAGAGCTCTTCCTTCGTGCTGAAGTGGTGGAGCAGGCCGGCCTGGCTCAGCCCGGTCTGCCTGGCGATCTCGCGTACCGACGTGCGGTCGTAGCCGTTCTGCGCAAAGACTTCCATCGCAGCGTCAAGAATCTCGTCACGCTTGGCGACGCCCTTCGCATAGGGTCCCCGCGCTGCCATGGCGCCATGCTACGGCATGCTCGAGGGTTGAAACTAGGTCAGTGAGTGGTTTTCCGATAGCCTGGGCGCGATCAAGGAGGCGTCACGCCATGTACGAAGAAGTCTTGTCAGACGTGGACGAATCGGTGCTGGCTGACCTGTGCGCTCGTTTGACCCTGGAGGAGAAGGTCCTCCTCCTCACGGGCCGGGATTCGTGGTCGACACATCCACTCCCGAGCATCGGCCTGCGATCGATGGTGCTCTCAGACGGGCCCGCAGGCGTGCGCGGCGCGACCTGGGATGAGCGCTCACCCTCGGTGAACTTCCCGTCCCCGTCCGCGCTCGCGGCGTCCTGGGATCGGACGGTCGTTCGCGCCGTGGGTGAGCAGCTGGGCCGCGAGGCTGCCCGGAAGGGCGTCGATGTCGTCCTCGCCCCAACCATCAACATCCAACGGAGTCCCTACGGCGGACGCCATTTCGAGGCATTCAGCGAGGATCCGCTCGTGACGTCGGAGTTGGCCGCTGCGTACGTCGCGGGCATCCAGTCACAAGCCGTCGGCGCCACGGCGAAGCACTACGTTGCGAACGACTCGGAGACCGACCGGTTCACGGTGGACGTGCAGGTCGACGAGAGGTCTCTGCGCGAGGTGTACTTGCGCGCGTTCGAAGGGCCGGTGATCGACGGAGGGGCATGGCTCGTGATGAGTGCCTACAACTCGGTCAACGGGGCTCGCGCGACCGAGAACGAACTGCTCCGCTCTCCGCTGGAAGACGACTGGGGGTTTGATGGCGTCGTCGTCAGTGACTGGACTGCGGTCCGCTCGCTGCAGAGCGCGCAGTTCCCGCAGGATCTTGTGATGCCGGGGCCGTCGGGGCCGTGGGGCGACGCTCTTGTCCGCGCGGTCCGCGCCGGCGAGATCGATGAGCGGATCGTCGATCGGAAAGTGATCCGGATGCTGCGGCTCGCTGGACGTGTCGGAGCCATCGACGGCGTCGCGGCGTCGCCGATCACCGAGGTTTCCACGGATGCGCGCGCGACGGCTCGGGTAGCGGCGACAGCGGGGAGTGTCTTGCTGCGAAATGAAGCGATCCTCCCACTTGCGGCGCCGGCATCGATCGCGCTCGTTGGTGAAGGAATGCGCCACCCACGAACCCAGGGCGGCGGCAGCGCAACCGTCATTCCGGCAGAGGTCGTAACGCCGCTCGGGGCGGTCACGGCCCGCTTCCCCGACTCCACGACGACGTGGTCTCTTGGAGCGGTCGTGGGAACAGGGCTGTCGGATCTGCCACTCGATTCATTCCACGCACCGGATGGCACCCCGGGTATGCAGGTCGTGTACCTGAACCAGCACGGCGAGATCCTCGCAAGCGAGACGCGACGCGCATCAGAAGTGGTCTCATTCGAGGCCGAGTCCCTCGCGCTGCGATCTGCCGTCATCGAGCTGCGACTGGCCTACCGCCCGGAGGACCAGCATCCGACTGAGTTCCCGTTCGGCGTGGCGGGTCTGTGCGACTTCGAGGTCTTCGTGGATGGCGCCCTTGCGCACCAGGGACGCTTGCGCACCGGCCCCGGGGACGATCCCGCAGCGGCGGTGCTGCATCCGCCGTCGACATCGTTCCTGCTCCCCCGAGCAGGCGAGGAAGTAGCGATAACTGTTCGCCTGCGTCCCGTCGAAGGCGGCATCCCCGACGCCTTATCGTTCCGGGTCGGTCTGCCGCCGCGAGACGACGATCCGGATGCCCTCATCGCGCAGGCCGTATCGGCCGCGGCCGCGGCAGAGATCGCCGTAGTCATGGTCTCCACTTCACCCGAAGTCGAGTCCGAAGGGTTCGACAGGACGACGCTCGCCCTGCCAGGGCGTCAGGATGATCTCGTCCACGCAGTAGCAGCGGCGAATCCTCACACGATCGTCATCGTGAACGCCGGCTCGCCGGTGCTGATGCCCTGGGTCGACGATGTCGCTGCAGTCCTTGCGATGTGGTTCCCAGGGCAGGAAGTCGGTGCCGCGCTGGCCGACATGCTGAGCGGCGATGCGGAGCCTGGCGGGCGTCTCGCAGTCACGTGGCCCGCGGACGAGCAATCGGTGCCTGTTTCGAACGTCACGCCCGACGATGGCAGGCTCGCGTACACCGAGGGCATCCACGTCGGATACCGGGCATGGCTTCGCACAGATGCCACCCCGGCCTTCGAGTTCGGGTTCGGACTCGGCTACGGCCAGTGGGCTCTCACCGATGCGAACGCACCTGAGCGGGCGTCGGCGGGATCGGATGTGGACCTGAGCGTCACGCTTGCAAACACCGGGTCTCGCATGACGAAGGCTGTCGTCCAGGTCTACGTCGAACGCGTCGAGACCAGCAGCATCGACCGACCTGAGCGGTGGCTGGCCGCGTTCAAGGCGACGGGGATCCCTGCGGCCGAATCCCGGCACCTCCGAATCACGGTGCCGGCACGGGCGTTCGCGACGTGGACCGCCGACGGCTGGGTTACGGAACCCGGCGAGTACCGACTCGTGATCGGCACGTCGGTCGCCAAGGAGCTCCAGTCGATTCCGATTCGCCTGGGATAAGCCCTCCCCCCGGAGGCGCTCGGGTAGGGGCTCATCTGACGTGTGTCAGATGAGCCCCTACCTCTTTGCGGGAACTGCTATCCCTTGATCGCGCCGGATGTCATGCCCGCAACGATCTGCCGGTTGAAGAAGATGTACATGACGAGCGGCGGGATCGTGATCAGGAGGATGTCGGTGAACAACAGGTTCCACGTTGTCTGGAACTGGCTCTGGAAGTTGAACAGGGTCAGTTGGACTGTGGCGTTCTCCTCCCCGGGGAGGAAGTAGAGCGGATTCGCGAAGTCGTTGAACACTGCGACCGACTGAACCACGATCGCCGTGACGATCACACTCTTCAGCAGCGGGAAGCCGACCTGGAAGAACAGCCGGATCGGTCCGGCGCCGTCGATCGTCGCTGCCTCGTCGAGTTCACGTGGGATGTTCGACACGAACGCGCGGAACAGCAGGACGCAGAACGACATGCCGTAGGCGACCTCGATGAGGGCCAACCCGAACAGGGTGTTGAAGATCCCCAAGCTCTGCATGATCCACGCGGTCGGAACAATTGCGGGCGGCACGATCAGCCCCGCGAGGATGAAGAAGGTGATCACCGGGTTCCAGCGGGAGGGGCGTCGCGCGAGGACCCACCCGATCATCGCGGAGAGCACCACCATGATCGACACGGACAGCACGGTGAGGATCGTGCTGTTGATGAACGCGGTGATCAGCATGTAATCGCGCGTCTGGAAGACGGTGACGATGTTCTCCAGGAGGACGAAGTCGACCGGCCAGGTGAACTTGAGCGTTGCGGAGTCCTGACCGGTCTTGAACGACTGCAGGACGATGAAGGCGAACGGGACCAGGAAGACGACCGCCGAGACGAGGACAGCGAGGCCGCCGGTGACGTGGCGTGTGACAGCGCGACTCATAGGTCCGTCTGCTTTCGGTTGAGCCACCAGAACAGGGGCAGGATGATCGCACTGACGACGACGAAGAGGACGACGTTGCCCGCGGTGGACAGGCCGAAGAATCCGTACGCGTATTGCTTGTAGATGACGGACGCGAGGACGTCGCTCGCGAAACCGGGCCCGCCGCCGGTCATGACCCAGATCAACTGGAACTCGCGAAGGCCGCCGATGAGCGACAGGATGATGACCGTCGTCGTGGCGGGGCGTACGAGCGGGAGAGTGATGTTCCAGAAGCGGTGCCATCCGCTGGCGCCGTCGACTTTCGCAGCCTCGTAATACTCCTGCGGGATGGCGACCAGACCGGCCATGTAGATGAGCGCTGCGAGGCCGACGCCTCGCCACACGTCGACCGCGATGATCGAGTAGAGCGCGAGATTCGGATCGGTCAACCAGCCTGGCCCGTCGATCCCGACCCATGCGAGCGCCTGGTTGATCGCTCCGTCGTACGGATCCATGAGCGCCTGGAACGTGATGCCCACGCCGACCGTGCTCACCAGAACCGGGAAGAAGATGACCGCCCGCAGATATCCACGTGCCCAGATCTCAGACGTGAGGAGGACGCCGATGAGCAGCCCGAGCACGATCTTCAGGCCAGAGGTGAGTCCGCCGAAGATGAGGGTGTTGACGAAGCCCTTGCTGAGCTGCGGGTCCGTGAAGAACGTGACGAAGTTGTCGAAGCCGATGAACTCGACGTCGAACAGCGTCCATCGTGTGAAGGCGTAGTAGAACGACGCGAAGGTGGGTGCGATGAACAGCACGAGGAAGATCGCTGCGCCAGGGAGCACGAACCAGTGCGGATACATGG
The DNA here is from genome assembly GCF_027943945.1 of Microbacterium terricola. Taxonomy (NCBI): domain Bacteria; kingdom Bacillati; phylum Actinomycetota; class Actinomycetes; order Micrococcales; family Microbacteriaceae; genus Microbacterium; species Microbacterium terricola. The sequence goes on from NZ_AP027141.1 coordinate 3,122,714, forward strand.
CGTTGGCATATCGGCGGCGCGGTGGGCGCTGTCCTGGGACGGTGACCACCGCCTCGGTGCTGTCGGGGGGTGCGAGAGTGGCCATAGTAAAACCTTTGTTACGGCGGGGGCCGCCAGCAAGCCGACGACCCCCGCAGTGAATGGAACGGCCTACCAGCCCTCGAGGCCGAGCTGCTGAGCCTGCTTCGTGGCGTCATCGTCGTACAGCTCGGCACCACTCTGACCGTCACGGACGCCCGAGCCGACCTCGACATCGATCTGCATCAGGTTCGGCCCCTTCACCGGCGACAGGAACTCGAGCGCGGGTGCAACCTTGCCAGCCTCGAAGTAGGGGGCCCAGTCGGCCACGATCCGAGGCGCCTCGTCCGGCACCGCGCAGCCCTCGACGAGGTACTGACCGGTCGCGCCGAGCGCGCCCGTGATCGCGTCGCAGCCTTCCGGGCTGGCGACGAAGGCCATGAACGCCTTGACCGCCTCCGGGTGCTCGGTGTTTGCAGGCGCGTAGAGCGCCGGCGGCATCCAGACGGTCATGCCAGCGTCATCTGCGGAGTCTCCGGGGATCCCGAAGAAGCCCACATCGTCGGCGTTGTCCGGCCAGTTCGTCGCGATCGTGGCCTGTGCGAATCCGAGCATCGGGTAATGCCCCGCCTCCCCGGTCGCGATGGCCTCGAGCCCATCGTTGAGCAGCGCCGAGGCGAAGTCCTCGTTGACGTAGCCGCCGTCGTAGATGTCCTGCAGCTTGGTGAAGCCTCCCACCGCCACGGGGTCGTCCGCGAAGTTGACTTCGTTCGCCGTGTACTTCTTCGCCCAGTCGTTGTCGCTCGCCCAGACGTTGTAGAAGTCGGCCAGCGTGACGATCTGGGATGTCCACGCGTCGCCGAACGTCAGCTCAACCGCAGTGTGGCCGGCATCGCGGATCGCGTCGGCGTTCGAGAGGAACTCGTCCCAGGTCGTCGGAACCTTGAGACCGAGCTCCTCGTACATCGGGATGTTGTAGAAGAACCCGCCGCCACCAGCGGTCTGGACCGGGACACCGAAGACGCCTGTGTCGGTCGACACTGCCGCCACCCAGGCGTCGTCCAGCCCCGAGACGAAGTCCTCGTCGGCGATGTTCAGCATCGTCTGGTCGGGGTTGAGCGCCTGCAGCAGCGAGCCACTGTTGTACCAGAACATGTCGGGCATCTCGTTCGTCGCGAGACGCGTCTTCATGAGGTTGTCCAGCGCGGCCGAGTCACTGGGACCCGATGCGTCGACCTCCACCACGATGTCCGACTGCGAATCGTTGAACGCAGTCGCCAGCGCCTCAGCGGTGGCGATGTTGGTCTCGACTCCCGACCCCTGGAACCACTTCAGGGTGACCGGGCCTTCCGGGTCTGCTTCTCCGCCGCCGCCGGAGCAACCGGCCAATGCGAGTGCTGCTATCGCGACGCCTGCCAGAATGACTGGCCGCGATCCGCGTGTGATTGAAGACATCCTTACCTCCTTGTAGGGCCCACTTCCGGGTGCATCGGCGCTGATCTGAAAACTAGTCAACGACGGGCTTTCGGCAATACTAAATGCGCTGCGCCGTCTCCGTCAATCCACTCAGTGATGTGTTTTCGGCAAGTTGGGCCGCTATCAGCGAGCCGAAAGTGAAACGATCCAAGCCCGGAACTCCGCGCACGTTATTGTCGTCCCCCTTTCGACGAGCCGATCGCCGATGGGGTCAGATATCCGCCCGCGTCAGACCCGCGCGATCTCAAGTCGCGAGATCGCTGCTTGAATCGCGACAGCGGCCGCTCCGCGGGCCCACGCCAGAAACCCCGACGTATCTACGTGCACCTCGAGCGGGTCTGCGAGTGGATCACGGTCCGCGGCGATCGCCGCACTCACGCGGTCTGCCGCGACGGAGTAGAGCTCGACACCCTCGCCCGCGAGGACGACGGAGTGCTGCATCGTGAGGTTCGCCGCAAGTGCGATAAACCTCCCCAGAGCGTCGGCGGCTGCGTCGATCACAGCGGCCGCTGCCGGGTCGCCGGCGCGCGCGAGGTCAAGTGCCTCGCGATAGGTCACCTGCCGCTGCAGCGCGGTCGTCACCTGCGTCGCGATGGAGCCAGATGTCAGCATGGCCTCCGCGCATCCCCGGTGGCCGAGGTGGCAGAGGGGCCCGTTCGCCGCCAGAGGGATGTGACCGCCCAGCCCGAGGCCGGCCTCTCGCGAGCGTACGACGGCGCCGTGCACGATCAAGGCATAGCCGACGCCGGCACCGATCGTGATGACAGAGAACCCCGCCATCCCGCGGCCAAGACCGAACCAGCGCTCGGCCTCGGCCAGCGCGATCAGGTCGTTCTCCACGGTGACGGCGACTCCCAGCCGCTGCGCGAGCACCGATGCGATGTCGACGTCAGTCCAGCCGAGGAACGCCGCCCGCTCCACCATGCCGTCACGAATGCTGCCACCGAGGCTGACTCCCAGACCCGTCAGCCCCGAGACCTGCAGCTCGTCGACGGCCTCGGCGATCGCATCGACAACGGCGAGCGGATCGGGGTCCTCGAGCCGCTTCTCCGCCCTCGCCAGGACGGCGGCCCTGATATCGGTGGCCACGGCGTAGAGACGATCGCCGGTGAGCTTGACGCCGATGAAGCGCCCCGCATCCGGGGCCATGTCCAACGGCTTGGTGGGACGACCCACCGACCCATCCACGACGTCATCCAGCTCGATGAGGATGCCGTAGTCGAGGAAGGGTTTCGTCAACCGCGTGAGGCTCGCGGCCGAAAGTCCGAGACGCCGCGTCAGCGCGCTGCGTGAGATCGGGCCATGAATGAGGACCGCCTCGGCGAGCGCTGCTTCGCTGTCGGTGAGCATGGTCCTCCTCCGCTGATTGGTTCCATCCTGGCACGAAGAATTGCTCTCAACGCCGCGCAAGCGATGCAGAGAAAGGCCTTGCCAGGCTAATTAGTTCTGTAGTAGAAATAATCCATGGCATCGGACGGAGGGGCAGTAGGCGTGGAGACATCGGCCCTCAGTGCCGCAGCGGTCGCGCCGAGCCGAGTCCTGCACCTCCACCGAGGGGGCACCAGTGTCGTCATCGACGTCGACGCGGCCTTCTCGCCGGTGATCGTGCACTGGGGTGAATCGCTCGAAGGCTCGGCACCTGACTCACTTGCGTCGCTCGCGATGGCCGCGCGGCCACAGCGTGTCTCGGGCGGCCTTGACCGAACGCCGCGCCTGTCGCTCGTCGCGACTCCTGCATCGGGATGGCTCCACACGCCCGGGCTTGAGGGCCATCGCAATGGAGCGGGGTTCAGTGCCCAGTTCGAAGTGGCCGGGCTCCAGTCCAATGACCACCGCGCTCTCTTCTCACTCACCGACCCGGAGGCTCGCCTCGCCGCCCAGCTCGAACTTCGCCTCGGCCCCAGCGGGCTGCTGCATCAGCGGATGACGCTGCGCAACACCGCCGACACGGCGTACACCGTTCAGTCCATGCTCCTCGGCTTCCCGGTGCCGTGGGACGCGACCGAACTTCTCGACACCACTGGACGCCATCTCAGGGAGCGCAGTCCGCAGCGTCGGCCTTTCACTTTCGGGACTCATCTTCGTGAGAGTCGCCGCGGGCGACCCGGCGCGGACTCGACGCTCTTGCTGGCGGCGGGCCGCCCGGGATTCGGCTTCGAGGCCGGGCGGGTGCATGGCATCCATGTCGCGTGGAGCGGGAATCACCGCGTTCTCGCGGAGCGTGTCGCCACCGGTGAGGCGTTCCTCGCCGGTGGTGAGCTTCTCGCACCTGGCGAACTCATCCTGGAACCCGGCGCCACAGCGCAGACACCGTGGGTGGTCGGGTCGTGGGGTGATGGCCTCACCGAGCTATCGCACCGCTTCCATGGTGAGTTGCGCCAGCGCCCCCAGCATCCGCACCGGCCCCGCCCGATCACGCTCAACACCTGGGAAGCGGTGTATTTCGATCACACACTCGAGAAGCTGACGGCACTCGCGGACGCCGCGGCGGATGTCGGCGTCGAACGTTTCGTCCTCGACGACGGTTGGTTCACCGGTCGACGAGACGATACTGCCGGGCTCGGCGACTGGTTCGTCGACGAGGGCGTGTGGCCCCACGGGCTTCATCCCCTCGTCGACCATGTGACCGCCCTCGGTATGGAGTTCGGACTGTGGGTTGAGCCCGAGATGGTCAATCCGGACAGCGAACTCGCCCGAGCGCATCCGGACTGGATCCTGCGCGCACGGATGTCGCTCCCCCCGGCGGCTCGACAGCAGCAAGTTCTGGACCTCGCGCACCCGGAGGCGTACGCCTACGTGGCAGGTCGCCTGAAGGCGCTGCTCGACGAGTACCCGATCGCCTACCTCAAGTGGGACCACAACCGAGACCTCGCCGACGCCGGCAGTGGCCCGGGCGGTGTCGCTCGCGTGCGTGAGCAGACCCTCGCCCTCTACCGGCTGCTCGACGAGCTCAAGTCGGCGCGGCCTGGCCTGGAGATCGAAAGCTGCGCCTCGGGCGGAGCCCGCGTGGACCTCGGGATCCTCGACCACACTGACCGGATCTGGACGAGCGACAGCCTCGACCCGCTCGAACGCCTCACGAACCAGCGCTACACCGCCCTCGTCGTGCCCCCCGAGCTGATGGGGATGCACCTCACCAGCCCCGTCGTGCACTCGTCCGGTCGGACCGTGGCGCTGGGGCTGAGCGCTGCCGTCGCGCTGTTCGGTCACTTCGGCGTCGAGTGGGATCTCACCACTGTCGACACCCCGACCCGGGAATCGATCTCGCAATGGATCGTGCTGGCGAAGCGGATCCGATCCACGATCGCCACCGGCTGGACGATCGACGTCGACGGGACGGATCCGGGGATCGACGTGCGGGGGGTGGTCGCCGAGGACCGATCGAGCGCGGTATTCACCATCACGCAGACCGAGACGACGGTCGCCTACCCGCCAGGCCGCATCCGTCTTCCCGGGCTCGAGCCCGATCGCCCCTATCTCCTGGAGATCCTGTCGCTGGGCGACGAGAGCCACGACCCCGGCCAGTCGGCCCTCGAGTGGGCACAGCATCCCACCGTCCTGACCGGCCGGATGCTGGCCGCCACCGGGATCCGCCCACCCGTCCAGCTCCCGCAGCAGTCCACCGTCGTACAGCTCACCGCACAGCACTGAAACCCCGCACGAGCGCAAGGAGGCGCCGATGTCATCCACATTCAGAGTTCACAAGCGCGTGTTGGCCGCGCTGGCGACCGCCGGCGTGATCGTCACGCTCGGAGGCTGCGCCTCCAGCGCAGAGTCCGGCGTCACCACCCTCAACTTCTTCCAGTTCAAAGGCGAGGCGCTCGAGGACTTCAACAAGATCATCGCCGACTTCGAGGCCGAGAACCCCGACATCAAGGTGGTCCAGAACCAGGTCGCCGATGCCGACACGATCATCCGGACACTGCTGGTGAAGGACAAGGCCCCCGACGTCATCACCCTGAACGCGAACGGCGGCTTCGGCAAGCTCGCCCAGTCCGGGGTGTTCTACGACTTCTCCGATGAGCCCGTACTGCAGACGATCAACCCCGCCGTGCAGGAGATCCTCGCCGAACTCGGCAACAAGGAGGGCGAGGTCAATGGCCTCGGCTACGTGAACAACGCCAACGGCGTGATCTACAACCAGGACATCTTCGACGAGCAGGGCCTCGAGGTCCCCGAGACGTGGGACGAGTTCATCGCGGTCTGCGACGCGCTGCAGGATGCCGGCGTCACCCCGTTCTACGGCACACTCGCCGACTCCTGGACCGGGCTGCCGTCATTCAACGCGCTCGGCGCGTACCCGGCCCAGGACGGGTTCTTCGACCAGATGCGGGAGGAGGGCGAGAACGTCGGGCCGGACTCCGAGGTGTCATTCCAGAAGGACTTCGCGCAGGCCATGGACCAGCAGTTCCAGCTCTTCTCCTACATGCAGGACGGATACCGGGGCATGACGTATGACGACGGCAACGCGGCATTCGCCAACGGCGAGGTGGCGATGCTGCTGCAGGGCATCTGGGCGATCAGCCCCGTCAAGGCCATCAACCCCGACATCAAGGCAGGCATCTTCCCCTACCCCGCGGCAGACGATCCAGACGACCGGCTGCTCGTCTCTGGTGTCGACGTCGTCGTGACGATGGGCAAGAACACAGCCAAGCGGGAAGAGGCACTGCGCTTCATCGACTACCTGTTCGACGTCGGCGTCATCGAGGACTTCGCGGCGTCGCAGAACATGGTCCCCTCCGTCGAGGGAGCCCAACTCAGCGACGACCCCGCACTGCAATCGGTCAAACCGTACTTCGACGAGGGCAGGATCACCGGGTTCATCGATCACCAGATCCCACCCAGCATCCCGCTCGCCGCGATCGACCAGCAGTTCCTCTTCAGCGGCGACGCCGAGGCAGCGCTCGCCACTCTCGACAGCGAGTGGGCCAAGGTGGCCGCCCGCACCATCCCGGTGACAGGAGAATGACATGACCACCACCATGACGGAGGCCGTGCGCGCCTCGTCGACGGGAGGCGTCGCGAAGAAGCGCGCCGGCCGCACAAGGAGCGACTCGAAGCGGGCGATGCCCGCCTACTACTGGATGGTGTGGCCGGCGGTCATCGCGTTCGCGGGATTCCATACCCTGCCAGTGCTGATCGGCATCTTCTTCAGCTTCACCAACTACGCCGGCTACGGCGACTGGAACTTCATCGGGCTGTCCAACTACATCAACCTGTTCAAAGACAGCAGGGTGCTGCAGGCCTACGGCTTCTCGTTCCTGTTCGCGATCGTCGCAACCATCCTGACCAACGCGATCTCGCTCGCGATCGCTCTCGGGCTGAACGCCAAGATCAAGGCGAGGAACTTCTGGCGGGGCGTGTACTTCGTGCCCTACATCCTGGCGATCCTCGTCATCGGATACGTCTTCCAGTTCTTCTTCTCGAACTCCCTCCCGAAGATCCTCTCCGGGATCCCGCTGTTCGCCGACAACATCCTGACGAATGAGACGTGGGCGTGGACGGCGATCGTCGTCCTGGCCGTATGGCAGGCATGCGCGTTCGCGATCATCATCTACCTGTCGGGGCTGCAGACGATCCCCGCCGAACTCTACGAAGCAGCATCGCTCGACGGCGCCAGCCCCTGGCGGCAGTTCACCTCCATCACCTTCCCACTCATCGGCGCGTTCTTCACGATCAACGTCGTCCTCAGCCTCAAGGGCTTCCTGCAGGTCTTCGACCCGATCGTCGCCCTCACCAACGGTGGTCCCGGCACCGCCACCGAGTCAGTGACGCTGCTCATCTTCCGCGGCGGCTTCTCCGGCGGAGAGTTCGCCTACCAGACCGCGAACGCCGTGATCTTCTTCATCGTGATCACGATCGTCTCGCTCTTCCAATTCCGTGTCCTTCAGCGCAGAGAGGCCGATTTCTGATGACCACCGCAACCAACGTCGCCCCGCAGCTCGGCAGCGCCTCCGGCGCCGTCACCCTCAAGCGACGCCGCCGGCGCGGCGGTGACGAAGACGACACCCGCAAGACCAACTGGTGGGCGACCGCACTGATCGCGGTCTGCTCACTGACCGTCCTCGTCCCGCTCTACCTCGCCGTCGTGGTCGCCCTGAAGACCCCGGAGCAGCTCACGGCAGGCACCGGATTCGAACTCCCCAACCCGATCCGCTGGGAGAACTTCCCCGAGGCATGGGAGCGCACGAACTTCCCCCAGGCCCTGGCGAACACCGCACTGATCACCGTCGGCTCCGTGGTGTTCACCCTGCTGACCAGCTCGGTGGTCGCCTACGCCCTGGCCCGCAATATCCACCGGCCCTTCTTCAAGGGAGTGTTCTTCTACCTGCTCGCCGCGCTCTTCATCCCGTTCCCGATCATCATGCTCCCGCTGGTGAAGCAGACCGCGATCCTGGGACTCGACAACCAGGTCGGCATGATCCTGCTGTACACGATCTACGGGCTGTCGCTGAACATCTTCATCTACACCGCGTACATCCGCTCTATCCCCATCGAGCTCGAAGAGGCGGCACGCGTCGACGGAGCATCCACCTGGCGCGTGTTCTGGCAGATCATCTTCCCGCTGCTCATGCCGATGAACGCGACTGTCGGGATCCTGACCTGCGTGTGGGCCTGGAACGACTTCATCATGCCGCTCGTGGTCCTGACCGATCCGAGCTCACGCACGCTGCCGCTCGCCCAATACGTGTTCCAGGGGCAGTTCAACACCGACTACACCGTCGCGTTCGCGTCCTACCTGATGGCCATGGCACCGCTGCTGATCGTCTACATCTTCTCTCAGCGCTGGGTCATCTCCGGGGTCACCCGAGGCTCGATCAAGTAGGGCCGAACGGGATCAAGAAGGGCCAGCTTGACGCCTAGGTCCGAGTCGGCGCGTTGTCCGCGTCGCGACAGTCACTACTCCTCCACTGGACCCAGGAGTGGACCCGTGACGAAGTTCGCGGTGAGGTCCACCATCGGCTCGAGTTCGACGACCGCGACGGTGTTCGGGCCGGACCTCGTAACCGGCGCCGGTACGTACAGCGTGCGCTGCGGCCCGTTCGCCCAGTATCGGCCGAGGAAGAAGCCGTTGACGAATACGAACCCCTTTCCCCACCTGCCGGCGTCCAGGAAGAGGTCGGCCGATTCGGCCAGATGGAAGGAGCCTCGTAGCGCAGCCGGGCGCGAGGTGGTCGACTCTTCTCGCGAGATGACCGGAGCAGTGGCAGCCTGCGATGCAAGGGCGGCCACTTCGATCGGCGTGACGATCCACGACCGCAACGGCTGCCCCTCTAGCGTCGGAACCCCGACGATCCCCTTCGGCTCACCAAGCCGCGCGTCGTAGTTGACGCGGCCCTGCTCTTCAACGAGCAGCGAGAGTCGCCCGGCCGGGACGACGAGGGCCCGCTCGCCACGCGTCCGATCGAGAATGCCGACAGGACGGTCGTCCACGCTCACCCACGCTCGATCGCGCACCTCGTCGAATGCAAGCAAGCCCGCCTCGGGAAGCACCGTTTCGTACCGGACGAGAGCGCTGAGGTGACCTAAGCCATCGAAGCTGGGCGGTTCCTCGAAGGTCTCTTCAAGGGCCGGCGGGAGGGTGAGGGCATACGGCTCCAGCGCGACACTGACCTCCGGCGCCGAGCGAACCGGAGGCGGCACCTCGTCCGGCACGGGCGCGTACTTGGCGATGACGTCGCGGAAAGCGAAGAACTTCGCCGTCGGGCTCCCGGCTTCGTCAATGGGGGCATCGTAGTCGTACGAGGTGACCAGGGGCAGGTAGCGCCCCTTGTCATTCGCCCCGTTCGTCAGGCCGAAGTTCGTGCCGCCGTGCACCATGTAGAAGTTGACCGATGCGCCGGCTGCCAGCAGTGTTTCCAGCTCGGATGCCGCGGCCGCCGCATCCGTCGTGTGATGGATGCCGCCCCACCAGTCGAACCATCCGTCCCAGAACTCCGAGCACATCAGCGGACCCGTGGGCTGGTGCTCGCGGAGCGTGGCGAGTCGCTCGGCGGACCGAGACCCGAACGATCCCGTCAGATGCAGACCCGGGAGGCTTCCATCGCGCAGCATCTGCGGGGTGGGCTGGTCGACAGTTGTGAGGGGCACGGTGATACCGGCGGCGCGGGTGACGCGCACAAGCTCTGCGAGGTACTCCTTATCGTTGCCGTAGGCACCGTACTCGTTCTCGATCTGCACGAGGACGACGTTGCCACCGCGGCCGATTTGACGGGGTGCGACGATCTCGTAGACGTTGTCGAGGTATCGCGTGACTTCGGCGAGGTAGTCGGGGTCGGACTGCCGGAGCGCAACGTCGCGCATGCCCGTGAGCCAGACGGGGAGGCCTCCGTTGTGCCACTCGGCACAGATATAGGGCCCGGGACGCACGATCGCATGCATCCCCTCCGCCGCGACCAAGTCAAGAAAGCGGCCAAGATCGAGCGCCCCGGAGGCGTCCCACTCTCCGCGGCGGGGCTCGTGAGCGTTCCACGCGACATACGTCTCGATCGAGTTCAGGCCCATCAGCCGCGCCGCGTGGATGCGTTCTGCCCATTGATCGGGGTGCACTCGGAAGTAATGGATGGCGCCGGAAAGGATGCGGTGCGGCTCGCCGTCGAGCAGGAAGTCGGTCTCGCCGATGGTAAAAGTGGGCACGGAAGCCTCTCGGAAAATGAGGGCGGCCGTTGGGGGCGGCCGCCCTCGCGGGGGGATCACTGTTGCCAAGGCAATGCTGACGACCGCGGGGCGCAAGGACACGTCCCGCGGTCGTCAGTTTCGCGTCAGCTGACCTTCACCGTGATGGTGGAGGACTTCGCCGTTCCGATCGAAGAGGAGCCGTTGTAGGTGACCGTCACCTTGTGCGTGCCCGTCTTCAGCTTCGGAAGACTGATCGTCGCCTTGCCGTTCATCAGAGTGACCTTCGCCTTCAGGGTCTTCGACCCCTCCTTCACTGTCACCGTGCCGGTCACCGGCGCCTTGGAGGAAACGGATACCTTCACCTTGGGCGTAGTCGACGACTTGATCGTGCTGTCCACGAACGAGGCCTTCACCGTCGCGGCAGCCTTCGCGACACTCAGCTCCGCTGTGTCGGTCGACGCCTCAAGAGCCGCATTTCCGGAGTACCGCACCTCGAGTGTGTACTTTCCGGGAACCAGCAGCGCCTTGTTCAGGTTGATGGTGACGCGCCCGTTGGAAAGGGTTCCCGATCCAACTTGAACCGCACCCGCAACGACCTTGATTGTTCCTGTTGCTGTTGCCGACCCACCGGTGACACGAACCGTGATGGAGTTCGTGTCGTAGAACCTGACGGACGAATCTGCGATGTTGGCCGCGGTGAGCGACTTCGTGAGCGTCACGCCGGCTTTCGGGACGACCGCGGAAGCGGCGGTCTCGACGTTGCCTGCCCTGTCGACGCTGCGGAACTGGACGACCGTCTGGTCAGCGCCAACTGTCACCGGTCCCTCGTAGGTGACCCAGCCGCCGTTCGCGACATTGACCTCAGTGCGTCCGACACCACTGGTGTCGTCGGCGCTGCGGATGGTGACAGTGCGCGCCTGCTCGTCGACCGTTGCCGCCGAGACCGGAGTCACGCCGTCGATCCGGACGACCTGATCAGTCACGCCCGACACGTTGCCGACAAAGTCGGTCGCGCGGACCTTGACGGAGTGCGTGCCATCGGTCGACAGTTCGACCGGCGCCGTAGCCTCCGACCACGCACCCCCGTCGACGCTGACCTCGACCAGCGGGGAGGCATCCAGTTCGTCGGTCGCGCTCACGCTGACCGACACTTCGCCGGTGTACCAGCCATTGTCGCCCGTGGGGTTCGACGGGTCCACGACAACCGATATTGCGGGCGCGTCGGAGTCAGCGGCGAGAATCGTTGCCTCATCCCACTGCAGCGGCGCGTCCTCGTATGCGACCGCGACGCGGAACGTCGTGCTCTCCGGGAGCGAGTCCGGCAGGGTGACCGTTGCCCGCTGCTGTGCGTCCAGAGCAACCGCGCCCAGATCCACGGCCGGCTCGGACCCGACGTACAGGAAGGCGTGGGCCGTCGCACCCGCGTGACGGGCGGCGCCGCTCGGCGTCGCCGCCGACGCGTCGACCTGGATGGTCAGCGCGCTCACCGACGGGTCGCTCGAGATGAGCTCCGTCTTCTGGTTGCGGGCCGTCAGCTCTGACGCCGCCGGGGCGACGGGAACGAGCAGCCACTCCTGCGAGCCGTCGGACGCCGCCAGCTGAACGGTAGCGGGGGATCCATTCGACACCCCGGTCAAGAACATGTTCGAGTTGACAACCGAACGCAGCTTGACGTAGCCGTCGGTGGTCGGGATGAACCGCCACGCACCCGTGGTGCTCTCGTCGACCCACTGCGCGATCCGCTGACCAGCCGTGGCGTTCCCCGTCCACACCGTTGCCGAGCGTCCGCCCGACTGGTTGAGGAGAGTGATCGATCCACTCGTCTTCGGAACCACCTGCCACTGTTGGGTCACCGACCCGTTCGGGTTCTCCTGAACGATATCCGGCGTGTTGGCGTTGCCCAGGTTGGCGTCGTTGGTCTTGCCGCCGGTGCCCAAAACCTGCCCCGACTTGCGGTTCACCAACTGGTAGGTGAGACCGTCCGAGCCACCGAAGTCGATGTCGGCGTGACGGATGACCGGGAGCGTGTTCGCGCCGCCCCAGATCGACTGCAGGATCAGTACGCGTCCGGTGCCTGCAATGGGCGTCAGGTTGCGGCTATAACCCCCGGCGAGCGTGGTCTGGTACTCGGTCCACGGTCCGGTGCTGCTGCCGTTGTTCGTCCACACGCTGCCGCTGCCGCTGGAGTTGTAGGCCAGTCGCCCGTCGGGGAGCGAGACCAGGACCGGGCTGCCCGAGTTGTTGAGCGACCGGCTGCCCGTCACACGCGTGAGCGTATTCACGTTCACGCCGTCCGGGTCGGCGTCACCGAAGAAGTTGTTCGGGTCGGTCGACAGCTTGTAGCGGTTGCCGTTGCCGTTCGCGAAGAACTCGAAAGTCATCATGAACTTGCCGTCGGTGGTCTCGACGACGTTGGTCATGCCAGGTCGACCGCCACCGATCTGGACCTTCCCGTTGCCGCGGCTGACCTGGTTGCCCCAGGCGTCGACGATGGGGGCGCTCCATGCGCCCACGCCGTCCCACGACCGGTGCGCCAAGATCTGGATGCCGGCGTCGGAGGCCGTGTCATTGTCCGGGTCCTCGACGAGCACGCCCGTCGCAGGGTCGAATCCCAGGTAGTCGTTCTCGTCGGAGAAGTAGGTGATCAGCTTGCCGTTGTGCGCAAACAGGTAAGGCTCCCACACCGGATCGATCTGACCGTAAGTGTTCGCCCCGGCGATGCGGGTGCCGATCGCACCGGCGCTACCGCCCTGCCATCCACCTTCGGTGACGATGTTGACGAAGTCCCAGGATCCGCCCTCATCGGTGCTCTGGAAGAGTGCGATGGCGACGTTGGCACGGTCGCCGTCGTTGTTGGGGATCCAGGCGGGTTCGTTCGCCTTCTGCTCGAGGTAGTAGGCGTCCTCACCGGAAACGACCGACGCGAGCAGCAGGGTGCCAGCCTTGAGCTCGCCGACGTCCTCCGGGAGGACGTAGAGATACGGGTTGGTCCAGTTCGACAGGTACTTGTCCATGGCAGGGTCGTCCGACAGGTCGGACGGCGGAGCCACCTCGCTGATCTGCTCCCAGCTGTCGCCATAGTCGTCACTCGCAAAGATCGGGAGCGTCTGACCGGTCGCTCCGCCCGATTCCTGCACGAGCGAGCGCTCGAACGTCATCACGAGACGGCCGCTCGGCAGTTGCGCCGATTTCGGGTAGACGATGCAGTTGCCCCGGCCCTTCAGGCAGGGGTCGTCGGGAAGCGAGAAGATCACATCTCCCGTCGGTTCGTAGCCGCTGGCGGGCAGCGCAACCAGCATCGGCGCGGACAAAGCCGCCAGGATGATGCCTACGCCCAGCCCATTTCTTAGCCTTTTCATGACCTCTCCTTCGAGGTGTGAGTTCACCTGACGCGGGCGCGACAGGTACCGCCGGCAGGGGTTGACTCCGGCGACGATCGAGGGAGCGTGGACTAGTCCTCGCTCATGCAGACTCGAGTTCTGCAGGGGGCTGGGAACGGACACCCTGAGGAGATGAGGGCGCCGTGCGGGTCTCCCGCGCTCCCGGGACTGACGCGAAGACGATGCTGCCGACCGGGGGCGTGATGAACCGTCCCCCGGTCGTCAGCTTCGCGCTCGCTGACCTACTGCGGTCGGACTACTTGTTGACCTCGAAGCCCTGCGAGTTGCCGTAGTCGACGAGGTTCTCCTGCCAGGCCTGCAGCCCGGCGTTCAGGTCGCTGAAGTTGGCGTAGGACTGACCGACCGTGTCCGGGAAGACGCTGTTCGCGTACACCTGGAACGGGAGGTACTCCCAGCCTTCTGCGACGTTCTGCGATGCCTCGACCAGGACCTTGTTGATCTCCTGTCCACCGAAGTACTCCGGTGCAGCGTTGAGGAAGTCGTCCGCGTTCAGCTGTGCGGTCGTCGACGGGAAGCCGCCGCTCTCGAGGAACACATCGATGCTCTCCTCCGAGCTGTTCAGCCACTGCAGGAACGCCGCAGCGAGAGCGGGGTTCTTGCTCTGCTTGATCACGGACTGTGCGCTGCCGCCGTTCTCCGCGGTCGTCGGCGAGCCGTCGTAGCTCGGCAGCGGTGCGACGCGCCACTGGCCGGCGCCCTCAGGTACGGACCCTTCCAGAATGCCGGGCATCCAGGCGCCCGTCACGATCGTCGCGATGCTGCCGTTGCCGAGGCCCTTCCACCAGTCGTCCGTCCAGGTCGAGATGGGTGCGAGCAGTTCGGGCTCGAGGAGCTGGTTCCACGTGTCGGCCCAGAGCTTGCTGCCCTCGTCCTGCAGATCGATCGTGACCTTCGTGCCGTCGGTCTTGTAGGGGCGGCCTCCGGCCTGCCAGATCAGGGGCTGCGCGAACCCGGGGTCGCCGGCGTCGTTGGTGATGTACTTGGACGAGTCTGCGGCGTGGAGCTTCTCGCCCGCAGCGATGTACTCGTCCCAGGTTGCCGGCACGTCGAGGTCGTATTCGTCGAAGATCGACTGGTTGTACAGGAGCACCATGGGGCCTGAGTCCTGCGGGAGCCCGTACAGTCCGCCGTTGAGATTCACTGCGCCCCAGGTCGAAGCGGTGTACGTGTCCTCGAGGTCGTCGAGCCCGAACTGCGCGAGGTCGAGCAGGCTGTCCGAGAGGGCGAACTGCTGCAGCGCGTAGTACTCGATCTGTGCGACGTCGGGTGCGCCCGAACCCGCGGTGATCGCGTTCTGGAGCTTGGTGTACTCGTCCGTCGCGGTGCCCGCGTTCACGACGGTGACGTCGACGTTCGGATACTCCTTCATGAAGGCTTCGGCCTGGGCCTCGCCCGAGGGTGTCCAGGTCCAGTAGGTGAGCTCGCCGCCTGCCTCAAGCGCAGCTTCGAGATCGGATGCCGAGGCCTCGGGCGCGGCCGCTGTGCCGGTATCGCCGCCGCAGCCCGAGAGCGACAGCGCGGCGAAACCGGCCACGGCGAGCACCGCCGCTGTACGCGCCGGACGCGAGCGCCATGTTGCGTTGAACATGTGTGTTCCTTTCACTTCGTTGTGTGTGGGTGCAGGTCACCCGGGTGGGTCGAGAGGATGTTCGGGTCCATCGCGCAGTGCTCCCGAATCACTGTTTGACGCTTCCTGCGCTCAGGCCCGATTGCCAGAAGCGCTGCAAGAAGAGGAAGATCACAACGATCGGCACGATCGTGATGAGCGAGCCGGTGATCACGAGGTTGTAGATCGGCTCGGCCGCGACGCCGGATGCCTGCGAACTCCACTGGTTCAGTCCGACCGTGAGCGGGTACCAGGTCGGGTCGCTCAGCATGATCAGCGGCAGGAAGTAGTTGTTCCACGTCGCGACGATCGAGAACAGCGCGACGGTGACGATTCCGGGGGTCAGCAGCCGGATTGAGATCGTGAAGAAGGTGCGCATCTCGCTGGCGCCGTCGAGCCGCGCGGCCTCCAACAGCTCGGTGGGGACGGAGTCGATCGTGTACACCCAAATCAGGTACAGGCCGAACGGCGTGATCAGCGACGGGATGATGATCGACCAGGGCGTGTTAGTGAGGCCCATCTGGCTGAACAGCAGGAACGTCGGGACGGCGAGCGCGGTTCCAGGCACGGCAACGGCTCCCAGCACGACGGCGAAGTAGGCCGTTCGCCCCGGGAACGTGTACTTCGCGAGGCCGTACCCGGCGAGGGTGGCCAGGAGTGTGGCGCCTCCCGCGCCGAGGACGACGTACAGCAACGTGTTGCCGAGCCAGCGCAGGAAGATGCCGTCGTCGTACGTGAATGTCGCGACGATGTTGTCCCACAGGGCGAATGTGTCGCCAAAGGCGAGCCCGAAGGTGGTGAACAGATCGGCCTGGGTCTTGCTGGCGTTGATGACGAGCCAGGCGAGCGGCACGATCGCGTAGATCAGGAAGAGGAGCATGATCACCGTCAGAGCGACGGATTTGCGCGGACGGGCGATCGAGAAGCGCTGGTGGGCCCTCGGGTTGACGGTGCGAAGCGTCGTGGTCATCGGTCCTCCTTGCGGGTTCCGCGCAGCTGGACGACGTAGGCGATCACGGCGGTGATGACGCCCATGATGATCGCGATGGTCGCGGCGTAGTTGTACTGCTGGCCTGCGAACGACAGGTTGTAGGCGTACATGTTCGGCGTGAAGTACGTCGTGATGACGTTGTTGGCCAACGGCTGGAGCACGTTGGGCTCGTTGAACAGCTGGAAGCTGCCAATGATGGAGAAGATCGTTGCGATCACGATCGCGCCGCGGGCGGCCGGCAGCTTGATGGCTTTGATGACCTGCCAGCCGCGGGCACCGTCGATCGCTGCCGCCTCATACAGATCGGTGGGGATCGTCTTGAGTGAGGAGTAGAAGATCAGCATGTTGTAGCCGACGAACTCCCAGGTGACGATGTTGCCGATGGAGGCGAGGATCCAGTTCGCCGAGAACGGCTGGACGACGGTGGCCCCGAGCATCCGGTTGATGTCGGCGACGAGCCCGAAGTTGCTGCCGTACATGAAGCCCCAGACGAGTACGGCCACGACGGCGGGCACCGCGTACGGCAGGAAGATCACCATACGGAACACGCCGCTCGCGTAGAGGCGGGCGCTGTCGATGGCGAGCGCCGCGACCAGCGCGAGCACCAGCATGATCGGGACCTGGATGAGCAGGAAGATGACGACGCGGAGGAACCCATCCCAGAACTGCGGGTCGGTGAGGGCGGCGACATAGTTGTCGATCCCGACGAAGCTGTTTCCCCCGATCATCCGGTTCTGGAACAGGCTCAGGTACAGCGCGTACGCGAGCGGTGCGATGAAGACGATCAGAAACACGACGGCGAACGGCGCGGCGAACTGCCAGCCGCGCCAGTCCCGTCGACGGCGGCGCTTCAACAGCGGGGCGTCCACGACCATCGGGGGCGCACCTTGCACAACGGTCATCGGGCCTCTCCTTCCGCTGCGAACCGCAGAATGCGAGTGCCCCACGGTGCCAGATCGATCGTGGTGCCCGCGGCCACGACGACCCCGCCGATCGCGTCCTCCGCATCGGTCGCGAGCCCGACTTGCTGGCGGTCCTGGCCCCAGTTGAAGAGGAACGCGTAGCGGTGTGCACCGGCCGTGCCGGACGACATCGTGACAGACGATCCAGCGGGGATCCGCACGGCGGGGGTGTGCGTGGGAATCGCCTCCGCGGCCACAGTGCGGGCGAGCTCGCGGTCGGGCACGGTGCCGACGACCGTGATTCGACCTGCACCATGGACGTGCGTCGTGACTGCCGCGAACGCGGAGAAGCGCGGGTGTGCATACGTCGCGAGGATGTCGGCATCCGTCGGGATGAGTCCGTCGACCCAGAGCCGCGCATGCGCGGAGCCGTCCGACGCACCATGATCTGTTGTCACCGTGATGTCGTGCTGCAGGTTGGAGAACTCCTCGTAACGGACCCCAGCCGCATCGGCGAGTCCCGGCGGCGCGACCGCGATGCGAGCGCGTGCCAATTCGTCGGCGTAGGCGGTTCGAGGTCCGAGAAGCAGGTGACCTCCGGCCGCCGCGTAGTCGCGGAGCAGGGTGATGTCGGCGTCGGAGGTGATGTACACCGCGGCGGCGATCAGCACCGGATACCGCCGAGCGAGTTCGGCGGCGCCTAGCGCGAGCGCCTGTTCGACGTGCATGATCCTCGCCTGGCCACCTGCGTCGAGGACACCGCGGTAGAACGCGTCGAAGATCCGCTCGTACGACTCGTCGTCAGGCTTGCCGTCGCGGGCGAGTGGCGGCATGAACTGCAGTGCGTAGCGGCTCGGATTCGACCAGAGCACCACAGCATCCGCGTCGGGAACATAGCCATCGAGCCGGGCGCCGAGCGCTGCCAGATCGCGGCCGATCTCGCTGACCTCGCGGTAGATGCGGCCCGGTTCGAGGCTGTGCGGCAGCACGCCACCCCAGTAGGTCTCCGCCCCGTACGGGAGGGAGTGCCAGTGCCAGTACTCGATCATCTCGGCGCCGCGAGAGATCAGGGCGAAAGCGGCCTGGCGAAGCTGACCCGGGTATGGCGGGAAATTGTTCTCGGACGCGTCGATGGCCTGCGCGTTCGTCTCAGTGACCAGGTAGCGCTGCTGCCTCGAGGAGTACATGCGGTCCGCCTGGCGGAACAGGCCCGCCACCCCCGACGTCGTCCAGTAATTGAGCGCCTCGAGGTCCTTCGATGCATCGAGCTGGTCCTGCATCCCGTAGTACGGATTGCCCGAGGCGACGTCGAGCGCCTCGAATACGGAGCGGTCGTCGAGCGCGCGGCGCGGATACTGCAGGCAGGTCGTCACGAATTGGTCGTCGGTGGCGTATTCGCGCACGATCTCCGCCTGCCAGGCGATGAAGTCGGTCGTCACCTGCGCCTGATAACGCCGCCACGCGAGGTCGTACTGCGGGAAGGTATTGCCATCGGGTCGCCAAAGCTCGGTCCAGTCGCCGAGACGGTGTGACCAGTACGTCAGGCCCCACTCGCGGTTCAGGGTGTCGACGTCGCCATACTGCTCCCTCAGCGACGCGACGAAGCCCTCGAACACGCCCTGGTTGTGGAGGAGCTCAAGACCGGGCTCATTGTCGACTTGATAGCCGATGACCGCAGGGTGCTCCGCGTGACGCTCGATGATCCGCCGGATCACCCGTTCGGCATGGAAGCGGAAGACCGGGTGCGTGTAGTCGACCTCTTGGCGGGCGCCCCACGGAATTCGCTCGCCCGTGCGACGCTCAGCGGCGATCTCCGGGTGCGCGGTCTGCAACCACGGCGGGACGGCGTAGGTCGGAGTGCCGAGAATGACCCGGATGCCGCGCTCGTGCGCCCCGTCGAGCACCGGGGCCAGCCACTCCAGGTCGAATTCCGCGTCCCGGGGCTCCCATGTCGACCACACCGACTCGCCGACTCGGATCACATTGATGCCGGCCGCGGCCATCAGATCGAGGTCCTTGGCCGTGCGGTCGCTCTGGTGGTACTCGGGGTAATAGGCGACACCGAAGAGCAGGTCTGCGGTGGGGCGGCGCGTCGTCGCGGACATCGGGTCAACTACTCCGTTGTGGTGTCGATGCGAACTGTTATCGATAACCGTTCGCGGGCTAGAGCTATTGTTATCGATAAAAGTTCACGACGCAAGTACAGTTTCTGCTGACCCATGAAAGGGGGCTCATGGCCGAGGCCTCCCCAGCCGGCAACCGTTCCGGCGCGCGCAAGAATGCGACGATCTACGACATCGCGCACGCTGCCGACGTCTCACATCAGTCCGTGAGCCGCTACATGCGCGGGCTCGACATGCGAGCCACGACCAAGGTGAAGATCGAGAAGGCGCTCGAGCTTCTCGACTATAAGCCAAACCTGACGGCCCGAGCTCTCATCACAGGCCGCTCGCTGAGGATCGGCGCCCTGACGCACGAGACCCATCAAGTCGGCCCGAACATGGTCATACAGGGTGCGACGGCGGCCGCCCGTGAAGCCGGATACCTCCTCGATGTCGTCACCCTCGACATGGGCGACGCCGCCGAGATCGGCCAGGCCCTTGCCTCCCTCATGCAGTACGACCTCGCGGGGATTCTCGCCTTCGCCTCAACCGACGGCACCCGCGACGTGTTCGAGCGAACCCGCTTCGACGTGCCGGTCGTTATCGCGAGCGAGACGGATGAGCCTGATTCTGTCGACGCCTCACGAACGGCCACGCACGGTATCGACGACCTCGTCAGCCATCTCGCCGATCTCGGTCACCGCACGTTCCTGCACATTGCCGGCCCGGAAGACTGGGCCGCCGCGAGGAACCGTCGCCACGCTTTCGAAAGCGCGATGAGTTCGCGAGGGTTCACCGCGGCGGGCATCGTGCACGGCGACTGGTCGGCGAAGTCTGGCTATGACGCAATCAGTGCGATGCCGGCAGCGGACGTGCCCACCGCGATCGTCGCTGCGAACGACCAGATGGCCCTCGGTGCGATGCACGCACTCCACGAGCACGGACTCGCAGTGCCTCGTGACGTCAGTGTCACCGGGCTCGACGACACTCCCGAGGCCGCGTACTTCACGCCCTCGCTGACCACGATCCGACTCGACTTCCGCGCGCAGGGGCGCGAGGCACTCGCCGAACTACTCCGACAAGTTGACCCTGCCAGGCCCGAGTCCGAATCAGAGATACCCAGGATCGACTCCGCGCTTCTCATCCGCGAGTCGACGGGACCAGCAGCGCGCCAGTAGAACGCGTCGGGCGGGAGTGCTCGACTGGGCAGTCGAGCCGTGATCATTTCGCCCCACCTCCCCTCTCCCTGCCCGATTCCAGAGGTCCGCGACACAAAACTCTGCAATGACCTGGGATTCTCCTCCGGAAAAGTGTCAACTAGGTTGAGAATCGGCCGCCGTCAGGGCGACCTGTGTCCGCGAAATCTCCAGTCCCAACTACCTGAGAATTTCGCTGAGCGGTCCCAACTCCGCGACGTTCCACATCCACTTCTCTCTTCCAGCACCGGTTCGCGAACACCGACGCGGGCATGCCTATACTGCTGTCGTCCGGCGTTACGCACGCCGGTGCTCGAAAAAAGGGCACGCAGCCTCCGGCACTGTCGCCGGCACTGGTGAGACACATACGGTTCCCGCATCCGTTCTGTCTTGAGAGGCACGCCCATGCCCACCGTCTCCGCGCACGTCGCCCAGACTCTCGCCCACCACATCGACCACGTCTTCGGGGTGATGGGCAACGGCAACGCCTACTTCCTCGACGCTCTCGAGCGCACCACCGATGTCACCTTCACGGCGGTGCGGCACGAAGCGGGCGCTGTGGTCGCGGCCGACGCGTATCACCGCGCGGGCGGCGGTATCGCTGCGGCATCCACCACCTACGGCGCCGGCTTCACCAACACGCTCACCGCCCTCGCCGAGGCGGTGCAGGCACACGTGCCGCTCGTGCTCGTGATCGGCGACGAGCCCACATCCGGACCCCGCCCCTGGGACGTCGACCAGATCGCCCTGGCGGCGGCGGTCGGCGCGCGGACGTACACCGTGGGTCGCGCCGACGCCGCGGCGACGACCGTGATCGCCATCGAGCACGCCCTCGCCTATCGGGTGCCCACCGTGCTCGCGATCCCCTACGACGTCGCGCGCCTCGATGCCGGACCCGTGCCGGTCGCACCGCAGCCCGCGCTGCCCGCGCCGCTCGCGCCCGCCGGCCCGTTCGGTGCCGCGGCGGTCACCGAGCTCGCCCGCACGCTCGCCACCGCCGAGAGGCCGCTCCTGCTCGCCGGCCGTGGAGCGTGGAACGCCCGCGCCACCACGGCGCTCGGTCGGCTCGCCGATGTCACCGGCGCCGTCACCGCGTCGACGGCGCTGGGCCGGGGCGTCTTCCCTCGCGCTGAGTACGACCTCGGTGTCACGGGCGGCTTCGGCGCCGCCGGCGCCATGGACTTGGTCCGCCAGGCTGACGTGGCGGTCGTCTTCGGCGCGTCGCTGAACCAGTTCACGATGCGCTTCGGCGAGCTCTTCGCGCCGGGGACGCGCATCGTGCAGGTCGACACGGCACCGGCCGCCACGCATCCGCACGTCGGCGGGTTCATCCGCGGCGACGCCAGGGTGGTGGCCGAGGCCCTGGTCCGCGAGATCGAGGGCATGGGGGCGGCGCCGTCCGGCTGGCGCGATCGGGTCGAGTTCGCGCCGCTGCGTGCCTACGACGACGGCGCGGGGCAGGCCGCGGACGGGCGGCTCGACCCTCGCGCCGTCGCGCGCCGCATCGGCGAGCTGTTGCCGGAGGATCGTGTGGTGGTCTCGGACGGGGGCCACTTCATCGGCTGGGCGAACATGTACTGGCCGGTCGCGTCACCCGATCGGATGCTCATGGTCGGCACCGCCTATCAGTCCATCGGGCTCGGCTTCCCCTCGGTCCCCGGCGCGGCGATGGCCAAGCCCGCGTCCACGATCGTGCTGACCACGGGAGACGGGGGCGGGCTGATGGCCCTCGCCGATCTCGAGTCGGCCGTCCGTGTGGCCGGCGGCCGCGGCCTCGCGGTCGTGTGGAACGATCGCGCGTACGGCGCCGAGGTCAACCTCTACGCGCTGAAGGGTCTCGCGACCGGTCCGATGCTCATCCCCGAGGTCGACTTCGCCGGGCTGGCCCGCGCCGTGGGCGCCGAGGGCGTCATCGTGCGCGAGCTCGGAGACCTGGATGCGTTGGCCCGCTGGGCGGGTCGTGCACCAGCCGACCGTCCCTTCCTCCTGCTGGACTGCCGCGTGTCGACCTCGGTCGTCGCGCCGTATCAGGAGGAGATCATCCGCGTGAACTCGTGACGGTCACGCCGCGCCGGGGCGCCCCGCCGCGATCATGCTCTCGGCGAAGAACTCGGCCAGCTCGTCGCGCGCCGCGAAGGGCAGCACGTGAGCGACGTACTGGTCGGGACGCACGACCACGACGACCCCGTCGCGTGAGAGCTCGCGCTCGGCGAAGATGTCGGTGCGGGTCCACGTGCTCGGCGCCGCGGCGAACACCTTCTCCCAGTCGGTCAGCCCCAGCGGGCCCGTGCACGGCCGGAAGAGGTCGGGCACGGCGGTGAGGTCGACGTCCTCGAACCGCTGCTGGTAGATCGCCTTCACGTCGAAGACGGCATCGATGTCCGCGCCGGCAGGCGTGTGCCGAACGAGCGGGGAGTCGGGCGATGAGGCCAGCCACTGCGCCCACGAGGCCAGCTGCGACGGCTCGCCGGCCGCCGGCGCGTCGGCGAACGCATACAGGCGCCATCTGCCGTCGGCCTTGGCGTGATGGCCGAGGTGCACGGCGTTGCCGTCGCTGACCAGCACGACCTCGGCCGACGCGAAGCGCTTCCCGATCGGGAAGCCGGCCGCGAGGGCCTGATGAGGGGAGTCGGCGACAATGGCCGAAGGCGGGTACTGCGTCATGAAGCCGGACGGGAACTCCGCGGTCGCCAGGTAGTAGGTGGCGAGCTCCTGCGGGTCGGAGATCTCGCCCGGTTTGCGCGCCATCAGCGACGACCACTCCTTGTCGAAGTCGATGAGCTGCTGCGCGACCGGTCGCCGCTCGGCGGAGTAGGTCGACAGCAGTGACGCGTGGCTGCGACCGGTGAGCACCGCGCCGAGCTTCCAACCGAGGTTGAAGCCGTCCTGCATCGACACGTTCATGCCCTGGCCGGCCTTCGCACTGTGCGTGTGGCACGCGTCGCCGGTGAGGAAGACCCGCGGCGTCCGCTCCTCGCCGTCGGCCACGTCGTCGAATCCGTCGGTGACCCGGTGGCCGACCTCGTACACGCTGTGCCAGGCGACCTCTTTCACGTCCAGGGTGTAGGGGTGCAGGATCTCGTTCGCCCTCCGGATGATCTCGTCGATCGGCGTGGCGCGCACCCGGTGGTCGTCGTTCTCCGGGACCGCGCCGAGGTCGACGTACACGCGCGAGAGGTAGCCGCCTTCGCGGGGGATGTGCAGGATGTTGCCCGCCTGCGCGTTGATCGCGCACTTCGTGCGCCAATCAGGGAAGTCGGTGTTCACGAGCACGTCCATGACGCCCCAGGCGTGCGCGGAGATCCCTCCGACGTGCCTGCGGCCGATCGCCTCGCGGACGCCGCTGCGCGCGCCGTCGCAGCCTGCCACGTATCTCGCGCGGACCGTGCGCTCCTCGCCCGCGCGATCACCGGCGACATGGCGGACCCGCACCTCGACGGGGTGGTCGCCGCTGTCGCGCACCGTGAGGCCGAGGAACTCGATGCCGTAGTCGGGCACGATGCGCCCCGGCCCGTGCGCGGCGGCTTCGGCGAAGTAGTCGAGGACGCGCGCCTGGTTGACGATGAGGTGCGGGAATTCGCTGATCTTCAGCGCGTAGTCGTCGGTCCGGGCGGTGCGGATGATGTTCGCGGGGTTATCCGGATCCGGGGTCCAGAAGTTCATGTAGGCGATGTTGTAGGCCTCCGCCAGGATCCGCTCGGCGAAGCCGAAGGCCTGGAACGTCTCCACGCTGCGCGGCTGGATGCCGTCGGCCTGACCGAGCGGCAGCCGGCCGTCGCGTCGCTCGATGATGCGCGTGGACAGGCTGGGGAACTGCGACATCTGCGCGGCCAGCAGCATGCCCGCCGGCCCCGAGCCGACGATGAGGACGTCCATCTCGTCGGGGAGATCGGCGGGACGGTCGATGCCGGTGCCGGCGGCGGGCTGCACACGCGGGTCGTGCGAAACGTAGCCGTGGTGGTGGAACTGCATGCGGACTCCTTCGCCTGACCGGCTACGCCCGGACGAGCCCTCGGATGGGACTGACGGACTGCTCGTCCTCGTAGTCGGGGCCGAGGGGGATGCCGCTGCGATCGCGCAGCAGCAGCGTGGCGATGAGGCCGACCACGGTCATGCCGGCGAGGTACCAGGTCACCGACACGGTGCTGCCGGTCGCCTGCACGAGCGCCGTCGCGATGGCGGGCGCGAAGGCGCCGCCGGCGATCGCGCCGATGGCATACGAGATCGAGACGCCGGAGAAGCGGATGGAGGCGGGGAACAGTTCGGTGTAGAGCGCGGCCTGCGGCCCGTAGGTGAATCCGAGGCCGATGGTGAGGATCGCCAGGCCGGCGAACAGGAGCACGATGCTGCCGGTGTTCACCAGCGGGAAGAGGACGAAGACGCCGACGAGCTGGAGGGTCCACCCGATGATGTAGGTCGTGCGGCGGCCGATGCGGTCGGATACCCAGCCCGCGGACAGGGTCGACAGCAGCCACGTGACGGCAGAGCCGGCGACGGCCCAGAGCACCGGTCCGCGCTCGAGCACGAGCGGGCCGTCGGGGTTGGTCGCGTAGCCCTGGATGTATCCGCCCGTGGTCATGTAGCCCACCGCGTTGTTGCCGGCGAACACGAGCGCGGCGACGACCACCAGGAGCGCGTGCTTCCGGAAGAGCTGCACGATCGGCATCCGCGCCTTCTCCTTGCGCTCGGCGAGCTCGGTGAAGACCGGGCTCTCCTCCACCCGGCGGCGCACGTAGTACCCGACCAGGATCAGCACGACGCTGAGCAGGAACGGGACGCGCCACCCCCACTGCAGGAACGCGTCCCCGGGCGCGATGATCGTCATCAGCGCCATGACGCCCGAGGCGAGCAGGAGTCCGAGCGGCACGCCGATCTGGGGCGAGGCGCCGAACACGCCTCGTCGGGCCTTGGGCGCGTGCTCGACGGCCATCAGGACGGCGCCGCCCCACTCGCCGCCGGCCGAGATGCCCTGCACGATGCGCAGCAGCACGAGCAGGATGGGGGCGGCGATGCCGATCGCCTCGTAGGTGGGCAGGACGCCGATCAGCGCGGTCGCCGCTCCCATCAGGATGAGCGTCCACATCAGGACGGCCTTGCGCCCGTACTTGTCGCCGAAGTGACCGGCCAGGAACGCGCCGAGAGGGCGGAACAGGAAGCTGACGCCGACCGTCGCGAAGCCGATGAGGGCGCTGTTCGTTCCGAGCGGCGCGAAGAAGAGCTCGCCGAAGACGAGGCCGACGGCGGTGGCGTAGATGAAGAAGTCGTACCACTCGACGGTCGTGCCGACGACCGTGGCGAAGACCACTCTGCGGCGGTCCGCCGGGGTGGCGATGGTTCCGGTGGGCGTGAATCCGGGGGGCTGCGGTGCACTCATGCGGATGACTCCTGTGTCGGTTCGACGACTCTGTCTGCGGTCCGGGATGGCCGATGACAGCCGCTTGCCCGAACACCGACGATCATATACGATTTCGGATATGACGCAAGAGCGAGGGAGCTCATGACCACCGACTCACGATCGGACGACGACGCCCACGGCGATCCCCGATTCGCCGCACTGCCCGGGCGACCGGGCAAGGTCATCGCCGTCCACCTGGCTTACGCGTCGCGCGCCGCGCAGCGGGGCCGGACGCCGCTGGCGCCCTCCTACTTCCTGAAGCCCTCCAGCTCCGTCGCCGCCTCCGGCGGCATCGTCGAGCGCCCGGCGGGCACGGAGCTGCTCGCCTTCGAGGGTGAGGTCGCACTCGTGATCGGCGCCCCGGCGCGGCGCGTCACCGCCGACGACGCGTGGTCGCACGTCGGCTGGATCACGGCGGCCAACGACCTCGGCCTGTACGACCTTCGCGCCAACGACTCGGGCTCGAACGTCCGATCCAAGGGTGGCGACGGCTTCACGCCGATCGGCCCCGCCCGGTTCCCGGCCGCGTCCGTCGACCCGGCCGGGCTGCGCGTGCGGACCTGGGTGAACGGCGAGCTCGTGCAGGATGACACGACCGCCGACCTCCTCTTCTCCTTCCCGCGCATCGTCGCCGACCTCTCGCAGCACCTGACACTCGAGTCGGGCGACGTCATCCTCACCGGCACACCGGCGGGCTCATCCGTCATCGCGCCCGGCGACGTCGTCGAGGTCGAGGTGGACGCGCCCTCGGCCGAGGGCGCCCCCACCTCCGGCCGCCTGGTCACGACGGTCGCCCAGGGCGCGACGCCGTTCGACCAGCGACTGGGATCACTCCCCTCCGTCGACGACACGCAGCGCGCCGAGGCGTGGGGCTCGTCGGAGGCGGCGGGGCTCGCCCCGGTCGGGCTCGATCCGGCGCTGCGCGACAAGCTCGAGTCGATACCCGTCGCCGGTCTCTCCGCCCAGCTGCGCAAGCGCGGGCTGAACAACGTCACGATCGACGGAGTGCGCCCGCTCCGGCCGGGGAGCAGGATCGTCGGCACCGCCCGGACTCTGCGATTCGTCCCGAACCGCGAGGATCTCTTCGACAGCCACGGCAGCGGCTACAACGCGCAGAAGCGGGCGTTCGACGCTGTCGGCGAGGGCGAGGTCATCGTCATCGAAGCGCGCGGCGAAACCGGCTCGGGGACACTGGGCGACATCCTCGCGATCCGGGCTCACGCGCGCGGCGCGGCCGGCATCGTCACCGACGGGGGTGTCCGCGACGCCGAGGCGGTCGCCGCGGTCGGCATCCCCGTGTACTCGGCGGGCACCCACCCTGCGGTGCTCGGACGCAAGCACGTGCCCTGGGACCACGACGTGACGATCGGATGCGGCGGCACGACCGTCCAGCCGGGGGACATCATCGTCGCCGACGCCGACGGTGTGATCGTGATCCCGCCCGCTCTTGCCGAAGAGGTCGCCGATGCGGCGCTGGCGCAGGAGGAGGAGGACGCCTGGATCGCGAAGCAGGTCGCCGCGGGCCACCCGGTCGACGGGCTGTTCCCGATGAACGCCGCGTGGCGGGCGAAGTACGCCGACCGTGCGCAGGATCGGGAGGACGGGCGATGACCAGTTCGGCTCTTCAGGAATCCGACGGCCTGAGCAAATCGCAGCGCGCCTACCAGTGGATTCGAGAGCGGATCACGGGCCAGGAGTTCACACCCGGGTACCGCCTCGTCCTCGGCTCGATCGCCGGCGAGCTCGACATGAGCGTCGTGCCCGTGCGTGAGGCCATCCGCCAGCTCGAGGCGGAGGGACTGGTGACGTTCGAGCGCAACGTCGGCGCGCACGTGTCGATGGTCGACGACTCGCAGTACCGGTTCAGCATGCAGGCGCTCAGCATCCTCGAGGGCACCGCGACCGCCCTGTCCGCACGACGACTCGGCACCGATGACATCCGCAGGGCGCGCGAGATCAACGAGCGCATGATCGCCGCGCTCGACCACTTCGACCCGCGCGTGTTCACTGCACTGAACCAGGACTTCCACGCCGTCCTGTTCCAGAAGTGCGCCAACCCGCGCATCCTCGAGCTCGTGAACGCCGAGTGGGGACGCCTCGGGCACCTGCGCGATTCGACCTTCTCGTTCGTGCCCGGTCGCGCCCAGGAGTCGGTGCGCGAGCACGAGAGCATCCTGCAGCTCATCGAGGACGGCGCCCCCCTCGGCGAGATCGAGAAGGTCGCCCGTCGCCACCGCTCCGCCACCCTCGACGCGTACCTCATCCACGAACACCCGGACGAGACCCTCGGCCTTCCGGCCTTCTGACCTTCCCACCGACTGGAGGAACAATGTCTGAGACGACCTCGCTCGCAGCGGTCCCCGAACCCGCAGCCGGGCGCCATGTGCCGGCAGACCTGCCGTCGCGCATCCAGCACTACATCGGCGGCGCGTTCGTCGACAGTGCGGACGGCGGCACCTTCGACGTGCTCGAACCGGTGTCGAACGAGGTCTATGTGCAGGCCGCAGCCGGCAAGAAGGCCGACATCGACCGCGCCGTCACCGCCGCCAAGCACGCCTTCGACGAAGGACCGTGGCCGCGGATGCTCCCGCGGGATCGCTCGCGCGTCCTGCACCGGATCGCCGACATCGTCGAATCCCGTGACGCGCGGCTCGCCGAGCTCGAGTCGTTCGACTCCGGACTGCCCATCACGCAGGCGCTCGGCCAGGCACGTCGCGCGGCGGAGAACTTCCGTTTCTTCGCCGACCTGATCGTGGCGCAGTCCGACGACACCTACAAGGTTCCCGGCCGTCAGATCAACTACGTCAACCGCAAGCCCATCGGCGTCGCCGGGCTGATCACCCCGTGGAACACGCCGTTCATGCTGGAGAGCTGGAAGCTCGGCCCTGCGCTGGCCACGGGGAACACCGTCGTGCTGAAGCCGGCCGAGTTCACTCCCCTGTCGGCCTCGCTGTGGGCGGGGATCTTCGAGGAGGCCGGGCTGCCCGAAGGTGTCTTCAACCTCGTGAACGGACTGGGCGAGGAAGCCGGAGACGCCCTCGTGAAGCATCCCGACGTCCCGCTCATCTCGTTCACGGGCGAGAGTTCGACCGGCCGACTGATCTTCGGCAACGCCGCACCCTTCCTGAAGGGGCTGTCGATGGAGCTGGGCGGCAAGTCGCCCGCCGTCGTCTTCGCCGATGCCGACGTCGACGCCGCTGTCGACGCGACCATCTTCGGCGTCTTCTCCCTCAACGGCGAGCGCTGCACCGCGGGTTCGCGGATCCTCGTCGAGCGGGCGATTTATGACGAGTTCGTCGACAAGTACGCGGCGCAGGCGGCACGGGTCAGAGTGGGCTACCCCCACGATCCGGCGACCGAGGTCGGCGCGCTCGTGCATCCTGAGCACTTCGAGAAGGTGATGAGCTACGTCGAGATCGGCAAGACCGAGGGGCGTCTGGTCGCCGGCGGCGGACGCCCTGAAGGCTTCGAGACGGGCAACTTCGTCGCACCCACGGTGTTCGCGGACGTGCCCGCCGACGCCCGCATCTTCCAGGAGGAGATCTTCGGCCCCGTCGTCGCGATCACCCCCTTCGAGGGCGACGACGAGGCTGTCGCGCTCGCGAACGACACGAAGTACGGGCTTGCCGCATACATCTGGACGAACGACCTGAAGCGCGCGCACAACGTCTCGCAGGCCATCGAGGCGGGCATGGTCTGGCTCAACTCGAACAACGTGCGCGACCTCCGCACGCCCTTCGGTGGCGTGAAGGCCTCCGGCCTCGGCCACGAGGGCGGATACCGCTCGATCGATTTCTACACCGACCAGCAGGCGGTGCACATCACGCTCGGCGAGGTGCACAACCCCACGTTCGGCCGCAACTGACCGCTCGTCTCACGCAAGGACGCTGACATGACTGACCGCTCCCAGATGACCCGCACCTCCTCGGGGTTCTTCGTTTCGCAGGAGGCCCCGATCCACTCCGACAACCCGGTGCCGACACCCCAGGCGGCGCCTCCGGACATCCTCCGCTGCGCGTATATGGAGCTGGTCGTCACCGACCTCGCCGCCTCCCGCGTGTTCTACGTCGATGTGCTCGGGCTGCACGTCACCGAGGAGGACGACCAGGCGATCTACCTGCGCTCGACCGAGGAGTTCATCCACCACAACCTGGTGCTGCGCCTGGGCCCGGTCGCCGCCGTCGCCGCGTTCTCGTACCGGGTGCGCAGCGCCGAGGACCTCGACAGGGCGGTCGCGTTCTACACAGAACTCGGCTGCCGCGTCGAGCGTCGCGAGGACGGATTCACCAAGGGCATCGGCGACTCGGTGCGCGTGATCGATCCGCTGGGCTTCCCGTATGAGTTCTTCTTCCAGACCGAGCACGTCGAGCGGCTCTCCTGGCGCTACGACCTCTATATCCCCGGGGAGCTGGTGCGACTCGACCACTTCAACCAGGTCACTCCCGACGTCCCGAGGGCGGTCGGCTTCATGCGGTCGCTCGGCTTCCGGGTGACGGAGGACATCCAGGACGAGGAGGGCACGGTCTACGCGGCGTGGATGCGCCGCAAGCCGACGGTGCACGACACCGCCATGACGGGCGGCGACGGGCCGCGCATGCATCACGTGTGCTTCGCGACCCACGAGAAGCACAACATCCTCGCCATCTGCGACAAGCTCGGCGCGCTCCGCCGCTCCGACGCCATCGAGCGCGGACCCGGTCGGCACGGCGTGTCGAACGCCTTCTACCTGTATCTGCGCGACCCGGACGGGCACCGCGTCGAGATCTACACGCAGGACTACTACACCGGCGACCCCGACAACCCGGTGGTCACGTGGGACGTGCACGACAATCAGCGCCGTGACTGGTGGGGAAACCCCGTGGTCCCGTCCTGGTACACGGAGGCGTCGCTCGTACTCGATCTCGACGGCAACCCGCAGCCCGTGCTCGCACGCACCGACACGTCCGAGATGGCCGTCACGATCGGCGCGGACGGCTTCTCGTACACTCGCCCCGACGAGGGCGAGGCGTCCATGCCCGAGTGGAAACAGGGTGAGTACAAGCTCGGCCATCAGCTCTGACCGTCCGACAGCGTGATCACGGAGGAATCGGATGCTGCACCCAGACACCATCGCGGAGATCGCGGACGAGCTCGCCCGCGCCGACCGCACGCACAGCGTGATCCCCCGGATCACCGCCCGGTACCCCGAGGCCACTGTCGAGGACTCCTATGCGATCCAGGGGGTCTGGCGCGACAGGAACATCGCGGCCGGGCGCACTCTTGTCGGCCGCAAGATCGGGCTCACGTCGAAGGCGATGCAGGACGCCACCGGCATCACCGAGCCGGACTACGGCGTCATGTTCGACGACACCGTCTACGCGAGCGGCGCGGAGATCCCCGTCGACCAGTTCTCCAATGTGCGCATCGAGGTCGAACTCGCGTTCGTGCTGAAGACGGCGCTTGCGGGGCCGGACTGCACGCTTGACGACGCACTCGCCGCGATCGACTACGCCGTCCCTGCGCTCGAAGTCCTCAACTCGCACATCGAACTCGAGGGTCGAACGATCGTGGACACGATCTCCGACAACGCGGCCTACGGCGCCATGGTGCTCGGCGACGTACGAAGGCGGCCGGACGAGATAGACCTGCGCTGGGTCCCTGCACTCCTGTACCGCAACGGCGAGATCACCGAGACCGGCGTCGCCGCCGGTGTGCTGGATCATCCTGCTACCGGTGTCGCGTGGCTCGCCAACAAGTTCCACCAGCACGGCAGCAGACTGGAGGCCGGCGAGATCATCCTGGCTGGCTCGTTCACACGGCCGATGTGGGTCTCGCGTGGAGATGTCGTGCTGTGCGACTACGGACCGATGGGATCAATCACATGCCGCTTCGTCTGAAGCCCACCCTTCGTCACGATCTCACCGACGCTTCTCGTCCCTTGGCGGGTATCTGGGCGTGTTCCGGGTCCGCGCTCGTGGCCGAGATCTGTGCCGGTTCCGGGCTCGACTGGATGCTCATCGACATGGAGCACTCGCCGAACGGACTCGACTCCGTCCTCGCGCAGCTGCAAGCCGTCGCCGCCTATCCGATCACTCCCGTCGTGCGCGTGCCCATCGGTGACATCGTCACCATCAAGCAGGTGCTCGACCTCGGCGCGCAGACTCTCCTCGTGCCGATGGTGTCGACGGCCGCCGAGGCCCGAGCCATCGTGGAGGCCGTGCACTACCCGCCGCGAGGCCGGCGCGGCGTGGGGTCGGCACTGGCACGCTCGGCCCGATGGAATCGAGTGGACGATTACCTCGAGAACGCCGCGGACCACGTCTCGGTCTTCGTGCAGATCGAGACCGCAGAAGGCGTGGACAACGCGACGGCCATCGCCGCCGTCGACGGCATCGACGGCGTGTTCGTCGGGCCATCGGATCTCGCGGCGTCGATGGGCCTGCTGGGCGAGCAGTCCCATCCGGATGTGGTCGCATCCGTCCGGAAGGCGTTCGACGCGGTGCGAGCCACGGGCAAGCCCGTCGGCGTCAACGCCTTCGACCCGGCGGTCGCCGACGCCTACGCCGGGGCCGGAGCATCTTTCATCCTCGTCGGCGCGGACGTCGCGCTCCTCGCTCGGGGATCCGAGGCGCTCGCAAGCCGCTGGATCCACGAATCCGGCGAGGCCGGCCGCCCTTCCTACTGAGCACCCTGCGGGTCGGACTCACCGCCGACATCAGCGGACCGCCCGGCTGAATCGCTCGCCCGGTACCATCGGCACGATGTTGCGCTTCGACGACCCGCTCCCGGTCCGTCCGATGCGGGTTGTGGTCGCTGGAGTCTCGGGAGTCGGAAAGACCCATCTTGCGCGACGGATCGCGAGCCTCACCGGTGCCGCACATACCGAGATCGACGCCCTGTATCACGGAGCAGGCTGGGTTCCCCGTGAGGAGTTCCTCGACGACGTCCGTGCGCTCGTCGCCGCGGAGTCGTGGACGACCGAGTGGCAGTACGCGACCGCGCGGCCTCTCCTCGCGGCCCGCGCCGACCTGCTGGTGTGGCTGGATCTGCCGTTTGCGACGGTGACGCTGCCTCGCGTGATCCGGCGCACCGTGCAGAGGCGGCTGCGGCGGGAGATCTTGTGGAACGGGAACGTGGAGCCCCCTCTGCGCACGATCCTGACCGACCGGGAGCACATCGTGCGATGGGCGGTTTCCACGCGGAACAAGTATCGAGCTCGCGTGCCGGCACTCGAACGTGATCACCCGCATCTGACAGTGGTGCGGCTGCAGTCGCGACGCCAGGTCGAAGCCTGGTTGAGCGGACCACTCACCGCAGCCGTCCGTTGAAGGACCGGCGTGATGAGTGGGTACGATCGCGGAATGCTGCCCTCAACACCCGCCGCGGTCGAGCCCGGCATCTACCAGCACTTCAAGGGCGCCCTCTACGAAGTGATCGGCACAGGGCGGCACAGCGAGACCGAGGAGGACCTCGTCTTCTACCGCAAGCTCTACGACGACTACAGCTTCTGGGTGCGCCCCCTCGACATGTTCCTCGACTCCCTCAGCCGCGACGGCTACGAAGGACCACGATTCACCCGAATCGCCTGACGACGGGACCGATTGCCACGCCCGCTATCGCACAGGAGGTGGTTGGACTGCGGCCGCTCGGATGAGCTCGGCGAGCGGCGGGGGTATCCGATCCAGGGGTACTGCCGCGGTGAGGAGGCGCGCGTATCGCAGCTTGTTTCCGCTCCTCCCCCCGAAGAAACGTGCCAGCTGCGCCTCGACGGGTCGGCCGCGTTGTGCTGGCTGGTTCTGCAGGCGCCGAAACGACTCATGCTCTCCCTGTTCGGCGATGACTGCCTCGACGGCGTCAGAACCGAGTGCCCGGACGAGCTCGCCCTCGAGATCCGGGTCGCACACGAAGACTCGTTCCATCACGCGTTCGAACTGCGCTCGCTCGTTGGCATCGACCAACCCGACGATGCTCTCACCTGGCAGTTCGGAGACGGCCCGGCGTATCCCGCTCGCACCGCCGATAGTCACGATCCTCCCCAGCGCTATGCCCATGCGGGTGCTGAGGACTTCGAGGACGACGCGGTCGCTCTCACCCTCGACGATGATGACCGTCATCGATCACGCCCTCCCCCGAGATGCGGATGCTGCTGGCCACCGCCGCGTGACGTCGGCGCTACCTGGTAGACCAGGGACATGCCAGAGCACAATCGCATCGATCTCATCGAGTTTCCCATCGGCGGCAGCGGCGATCTGGCCGCGGCACGCGCGTTCTACGAAGCGGCATTCGCATGGCGGTTCACGGACTACGGCGAGTACCTCGACACCTCTGACAGCGGGGTGACGGCGGGCTTCAATGCCGTCGACGATGGCGCCCGTCAGAGCGCACCGCTCGCAGTGCTGTACGTGGACGACCTCGAGGCTGCGCGTGAACGGGTGACGGATGCCGGGGGCACCATTCGGCACGATATCTACGCGTTCCCCGGCGGCCGACGGTTCCACTTCGTCGATCCCGCGGGCAACGAGCTCGCCGTCTGGTCGCAGTAACAACACACGCTGCCGACAGGCACGGCACCCTCACCCGAGCGGCGTGGCATGCGCCCTTGGCACCTAGTCGACGGGAGTCGGTCGCGGCGCGCGTGAGGCGGACCTGGCTCCGGCTCGCATGCCCAGGAGGAAGCTCAGAGCGAGCAACCCGAGCCCGAGCAGACCCGCGCCGATCAGAGTGGGGCCCGACAGGATCACGAAGTTGCCGGGCATGATGAGCTCGTTCGAGAGCGGCGCGAACGAGCACCAACCGAACGATGCCACCGAGCCCGCTCCGAACACCGTCGATGTCAGCGCCATCAGCAATCCGATCACTGACACCGCGCTTGCAGCGATGAGCCATACCGAGTTGCGACGCGCAGTCAGAGCCATGAAGCGAAGATACAAGCTGGAGCCCTCCCGCCCGCCGACGACCGGCTGACGGGTTGGGCCGACCGCCGCCACGGCATGCTCAGTATCATCGCGGGGTGAGCAACTTGCGCTTGGTCCGCGTGCCGTCGTTGGCCCATGCAGAGTACGCCGACGCGTCGATCGTCGGAGCGGGCAGCGAGGTCATCCTCCTGGCCGGCGTGTGCCAATTGGACGAGGACGGCGTCGTCGTCTCACCCGGAGATGTCGCGGCGCAGACCCGCGCGGCTCTGGAGAACATGGATGCTGTCCTTCGCCGGTGCGGGGCGGCCCTGGAAGACGTGGCCTTTCTCCGGATCCTCGTGGCGACCGACGAACCGAACGACCTCGGCCTCGCGTGGACGGTCGTACGCGAGCACTTCGGCCGTCATGAGGTGCCGGCCACCTTGCAGGGGGTCTCCGTACTCGGATACCCCAACCAGCTGGTCGAGATCGAGCCCATCGCCACCAGATCGCCGGGCTGACGCGGACCTCCACCGAGCAAGCGGGCGCTGCCGGACCCTTGTACGGCCCCGTGGAGGCGCCAGTATGCTCTGCCCATGGCCCTGCTCCCACAGTCACGCGACGGTCGCACCGCCTTGCTGATCGTGGTGGGGGCTGCTGTCACGACAGTGACCCTGTGGGCCGGCTTCTTCAGCCTCACCGGATGGCTGGTCGATTCCGGCGACCGCGCCGCTCCCCGGGCTCAGAGCGACTTCTTCGCGAAGGCCGTCGACACAGCCGCTGACACAGATCAGTCGGCCACCGATTATCCGACCGCGGCAGAGCTCGAAGCGGCCGCTGTCCGTGAGCCGCTCGTGAGGCAGCTGCTGCACCTGGCCGGTGACGAGGAATCCCAGCTCGTACACACCATCGACGGAAAGCCGAACGGATACGCCTCATTGGTGATCGGCGCGCCCCTCTCGAACGAGGTGACTCTGCGCTGGAAGGGAGAGCTCCCGCCGTCGGTGCGGACATTCATCGCTGAACATCCCGAGGTGACCGTGCACCTCGTGGACGCGCCGCATTCCCTGGTGGAGATGAGCAACGCACGCGACAAGGTCACTCGCGAGCTCGACGCTCGACTGGGGGCAGCGGGGTCGCTTCTGGCAGTCGGACCGGACAAGTTCGGAACCGGGATATGGGTAATGATCAAGACCGACGACCCCGAACTCACGGAAGCTGCCGCGCGCGAGACCCTCGCCGCCATCACATCGATTCCGGTCGTTGAGCTCGAGCTGACGGAGACCGGGGTCACCCTGTACTAGGCCGACGAGGCGGCACACCATCGATCCGCACCCCGGTCGTAGGCTGTGCGCGTGCCGGATCCCATGCATTTCGAGGCGCACGCCGAGGACTACGCCCGCGCGCGGCCGCCCTACCCGGATGCGCTGTGGGACGATCTGCGGGATCTCGGGATGCTGACTCCCGGCCTTCGTGCTCTCGACCTGGGAGCGGGGACCGGGCAGGCGACCAGCCGCTTGCTGGCAGCCGGATTGCGGGTGACGGCGGTGGAGCCCGGGCCCCAGTTGGCGGCGCAGATCCGGACCTCATTCCCGGAGGCACCGGTGATCGTTTCGCGGGCCGAAGACCTGAGCCTTCCCGCGGGATCGTTCGATCTCGCGGTGGCCGCAACATCGATCCACTGGATGGACCTCGACGTCGTCCTCCCGAAGGTGCGGAGACTCCTTTCGCCCTCCGGAGTCCTGCTGGTCTGGCGCAACGTCTTCGGCGATCCCGACTTCCGCACCCCGTTCCGGGATCGGATAGTCCAGATCGTGGCGGAGCGGACGGCGCCCCCGCGCCCAGGACCAGACGCCCAGGACTGCGTCGCCACAGCGGCTGCACTCACCGAGACGGGTCTGTTCCGGGTCGTTGACACCTTCACGTACCGGTGGAGCATCGATCTCGACGAACACGAGGTTCGCGCGCTGTTCACGACCTTCAGCGACTGGTCGCTCGACGAGGTGGGCCGGGCGGCAGACGCGGTGAGGGAACTGGGCGGGACGGTTCTGGAGCACTACTCCTCGTGGTTGATCGTGCTGAGACCGACTGTGGCAGCCACGGCGTGATGTGCAATAGCATCCCTCCACACGGTGGCCCCCCAGCTTCGGGCTCCTGGTCGCGTCTGCCGTTGACTCGGCAGCGCGCGTGAAGGGGACCTCGTGAGGGCGAACGCTGGTGGAAGGTGGGCGGTGATGGCCGCCCTTGCGGTCTCGGCGGGCATGCTGGCGGCGTGCGCAACGGGTGCCGAGCCTCCGGCGGATGCGTCGGGTCGGGAACTCGGGGCGAAGTATGGCGCCTGCACGTCACCGCCGGGTGAAGTGTCCTTCACGCCCACCGAGTACCTCGCCGCCACAGCCGATTGGCTCGCCGTCGCGAAGGTCGTGGATGCCGGCAGGTCTACCCGGGCGGAGGGGCAGACTCTGCCAGCGGTCATCCTCGATGACTCGGCGCACGAGCAGCGCGTGCAGATCCACACCTCGTTCTGGCCAGGCGTCGAGTGGACCCTCGCTCACGGCGGTCAGGTCTGGTTCGCGATGGCAGACCCCGACCTCTTTCCGGCCGACATGGTCGACTACGTGCTGGCCGTCACACCCTCCGGAGAGGTGTTCTTCCCCGGATCGTGCATCGACGACAGGATCAGCATCCCGGTGCATGAAGCCCTCGGGGCGGACGCTGACGCGGTGCTTGCGCGGTTGCCGCGCGTCGAGCACGCGGACGTCCGTGCGCACCTCGGGTTGGCTCCGCTCGAGTCGGACGAGGAACAGCCGGTGATCCTCAACCCCCAAGACGCCGACCCTGCTCTGCTGGAGCGGCTGACTCCCATCGCCGTGCGCATTCACATCTCCGAACCGGTGGGGGACGGAAGCCTCACCATCTGCTCCCGGATCACGGAGGGCTGGAACGACTGCGCCCGCGCTGACGCGGACGCCGTCGACGGCACCATGATCAGCGGTTACATCGGCGACGATCGGGTGATCGAATTCTGGTTGATGGACGACATCGCGGACACCAGCAAGCCGCTGGCCAAGCTCGGAACGGTCACCATGCCGGCAGACGCTGAGGTCCTCGATGTGCACATCGAGACCTCCGCCATCTCGGACGACGGCGAGGTCACCGGGTCGAATCTCGTCACACTCGCGGGATAGCGCGACGACATTGCGCCTCCCCTGTCTTGAGAAGGTCGGTCCCGCTAAGGTCGCGAATGTGAAACGACTGTGGCCGCTCCTCCTCGTCGGCGTGATCCTGGCTGCGGTCGGGTTGGTGTGGACCCTCCAGGGTCTCAACGTGCTGGGCGGGTCCGCGATGAGCGGCTCCGCGCTGTGGGCAACGATCGGCCCGATCGTCCTCATCGCCGGGGTGGTCCTCGTCATCGTCGCGATCGTTGCTCGCCGCCGTCGCGGTACGCGCTGAGCCGAAGCCGACGATGCGCTGATGCTGCTCGTCATATCCGGGCTGCCCGGCACTGGCAAGAGTGCCCTCGCCGCCCGGGTCGCCCAGGCGGCACACGCCGTGCATCTCTCGATCGACACGATCGAGGACGCACTCATCGGCGCCGGGATCCCCGCGTCCTGGACGACCGGCGTCGCCGCCTATGAGGCGGTCCGCGCCGTCGCCGAGCAGAACCTGGAGCTCGGTCACACCGTCGTCGTCGACGCGGTCAACGACAGCGAGATCGCCCGCGACACGTGGCGTCGCGCCGCGGCTGCGACCCGTGCGCCGCTCACCTTCATCCTCCTGACCCTCGATGATGCCGTCGAGCATCGTCGTCGACTTGAGGATCGCCATCGCGATCTGCGCAGCATCCAAGAACCCACCTGGGATGACGTGCGCACGCGGCAGGCGGAGTTCGAGCCGTGGGCGGGTGAGCACGAGCGCCTCAGTGCTCATGCACCCCTCGATCAGCTCGTCGCCTCCGTCCTGCACCTCATCGACCGGGACTGATCCGCGCGCGACACGTCTGGCGCGTCGCGGAGTACGCTCGCCACCATGGCCGAGGAAGATCCGGTGACGACCAACCCGGAGCATTACCGCACGATCTTCGAGAACGAGTTCGTTCGCGTACTGGAGTACACCGACGAGCCGGGCGAACGCACGACTCCTCACGTGCACCCGAACAGTGTGATGGTGACTCTGTCCGACTTCCAGCGCCGGCTGCGCACCGATTCTGGAGAGCGAGACTTCGACATCCCTGCCAATCAGGCGATGTGGTTGCCTGCCCAACGGCACGCGGGCGAGAACATCGGTCAGTCCGCAACGCACACCATCTTCGTCGAACTCAAGGGCGAGGCTGCGGGCGCCGTCGATGGTCGTGTTCTCGGGCCGGGCAGGTAAGCCTCCGTGCCCCTCGCGCGAACACTGGCGGTCACTGCCGCACTGGGGAGCGTTGTTGTCGCGCTGACCGCATGTGCCCCCGATCCGCAACTCATTCTCGGCGCGGGCCCGTCGGGAGGAAGCACCGCCATCTGCGTCGGAGAATTCTCCGAACCGATGACGTTCGGCGAGCCGCTCCGGCTCACTGGAGGTGCTCCGGACGTCACACTCGTCCGGGCCGACCTGGTCGACGCTGAGGGAGTGCGCGTGGTCGAGCAGGCCGCAGCACGGGCGGTCCTCCTCGCGGATGGCACTCACCTGGGTGTCGGATCGCTATACGTGGACGACGGCGACGAGGCGTGGGATGGCCGAGTTCCGCTCGACGGGACCGTCGTCAGCGATGACGGGGGCGAGACCTGGTTCGTCGCGCTCGCGCTGGAGCGCACAGGGGACATCGCCGGAGGGTTCGCGGCCGTTGATCTCACATACGAGGTGAACGGGGAACAGCACGTGGCCCGTGGCACACAATCGATGTCCTTCCCCGCCACAGGCGAGGATTGCCCCTGACCCTGGATGGTTGAGAATGGCGATCGGGCTGCAGCTCCAGTGGTTGTCTGGCAGAGTGCAGGCGTGCCGTCACCCCAGTCGCTGAGCGAAGAGGATCGCCGACGGGTGGCGGCGTGGGCGGCCGACTGCGCCGAACGCGTCCTGCACCTGTTCGAGGCCGAGGCACCGGCCGACGACCGACCCCGAAACGCCATCGCGCGTGCCCGGGCATTCGCGCGCGGCGAGCTCTCGACGGCGGGAGAGATCCGGCAACGATTCGTCGCCGGCCGCGCCGCGCACTCGGCGACATCACCCGCGGGCGTCGCCGCTGCCCGTGCTGCCGCCCAAGCAGCCGGTGTCGCGCACATGGGTGCACATGCTCTCGGCGCGGCGGCGTATGCCGCGCGAGCGGCCGGGTTTGCGGCCGACGGGGCAGTCCACGAGCTGGAATGGCAACTCGCGCACCTGAGCCCGGAGGCAGCGATTGCGCTCCGGCAGCTCCCACCCCTGGGCGATGACACGGCCGGGCCACTCGGCCCGGGTCTGCTGGCTTCCGGTGACCTCGGCGAGCACATCAGACGAATCCAGGCGGACCTCCTCCGTACCAGGGACGATCCGAGAACTCTGTGGGACGCAGAGGCGGAGACCTTCGATGACGCGCCCGACCATGGCTTGCTGGATCCGGACATCCGTCGCGCGTGGGCGCACCTGCTGCTCCCCCTGATCGGAGGCCGCGGGCGCAGGATCGCCGACCTCGGGTGCGGCACCGGAACTTTGTCTGTGCTGCTGGCCACGGAGGGCGGACATCTCGTCACCGGGGTGGACTTCTCGCCGGAGATGGTCCGCCGCGCCAGGGAGAAGGCCAGCGACACAGCACCGGAACCCGAGTTCATCGTGGGCGACGCGGCGGACCCGCCGCTCCCGCTCGGGGGCTTCGATGTGGTTCTCTCTCGCCACGTACTGTGGGCGATGCCGGATCCGGCCACCGCACTGCAGACCTGGCTCGACCTGCTCACTCCCACCGGCATCCTCATCCTCGTGGAAGGCCAATGGCACACGGGAGTCGGACTCTCGGCCGAGGAGTGCTTCGCACTCGTCAGCGCCAGCCGCAAGAACGTGGAGATACGGATGTTCGATGACCCCGCCTATTGGGGCGGCCCCGTCTCCGACGAGCGGTACCTCATCGTCAGCACGCCCTGAGGCACTGCTGCGCATCCCGGAGGATTGAGAGATGCGGATGCATCCGGATCAGATACCCATCGATGCTCACATCGCGCGAGCGTTGATATCCGAGCAGTTTCCGGAGTGGGCGGATCTCGAGGTCACCGCGGTGTCCGGCAGCGGCACGGTCAACGCGATCTTCCGTGTCGGGCAGGGGATGGCGGCGCGATTCCCGCTTCAGCGCGCGGAGCCGGATCTGGCCAGGCGAGCGCTCGAGCAGGAAGCTGCGGCGATGACCGAGTTCGCCTCTGCGAGTCCGGTCGCCTCGCCGATCCCGGTGGCCCTGGGCCGTCCGGGCGGGGCGTATCCCATGCCGTGGTCGGTACAGACCTGGCTGGATGGTGACGTCGCAACGCCGATCAGCGTCGCGACCTCCACCGCCGTCGCGCGGGATCTCGCCGACCTGATCCAGTCGCTGCGCGCGGTGCCGACCCGAGGCAGGACCTTCCGTGGGACAGGGCGGGGAGGCGACCTCCGCGCCCACGATGCGTATGTGCAGGAATGCCTCACCGAGGTGGAGGGCTTCCGCGACGCCGAACCGCTGCGCGCATTGTGGTCACGACTCCGCGGTCTTCCTGACGGCGCAGCGCACGTGATGACACACAGCGATCTGACTCCCTGGAACATCCTGATCGACGAGCGCGTGCGCGGCGTGCTGGACGCGGGATGCTTCGGCCCCGCCGACCCCTCGCTGGACCTCGTCTGCGCGTGGCACCACTTCGACGCGCCGGCACGAGCAGTGCTGCGCGACGCTCTGTCGGCCGATGAGCTGGCATGGCAGCGCGGCGCGGCGTGGGCGTTCCAACAGGCGGTCGGCCTCGTCTGGTACTACCGCACCACCAACCCGCCGATGGCTTGGCTCGGTGAAACCACACTCGCGCGGCTCCTCGCCGACGACGACGTGTCGGGCACGAGATAATGGCCCCATGTCCTCCTCCGTCGAACGCCAATCCAACCCGACTGCCTGGGCCGCGTTCTGGGTAGCGCTGGCCGGCCTCGTGCTCATGCCCATTCCGCTCTTCATCGGACTCATCGTGGGCGGCGGACTCTCCATCGTCGCCGCGGTGCTCGCCGTGATCGGCCTCCTCAAGGGACTCGCGCGCAACGGCAAGGGCATCGGTCCCGTCGTCTTCGCCGCGATCTTCATCGCGCTCACGTGGGGCGGCATCTCCATCGGCGGCGGCGTCGTCTGGTAGATCGACCTCCGGCGCCGACGATCTGGTATCAGGCGCCCGGCGCCTTCAACCAGATGCTGTCTTCCATCACCTGACACGGGAATCGCGTGACGCACCTGTAATCGCGTGCCTCGTTGAACACGGCCCGGTAGGCGCCCAGCGTCTTGCCGGTCTTGGCGCTCTTCCACTTCACCTTCACGATCATCCGCATGTAGAGCGACTTCGTGGGGATCACGAACCAGTCGTGCGAGGTCACCGATGAGGTGCCCTTGGGAATCGTGTAGGCCTTGGCCCGTGTGGCGTGTGTGTACCACCCGTTGTCATAGCGCTGCAGGTACCAGGTCACCGAGACACGTTGAGCGGACGTCGTGGCCGAGGACCGGTTGATCTTGTTCTGCGGCGCGATCAGTGCGGGATTCCAGACGCAGTTCGGATACCGGATCCCCCCGATGTAGATATAGCCGACTCACTGCTGGTAATGCGTCCCCTGGATCTGGTCCAGGACGACGACCTTCCCCGGTTTTTGCGCCCCGGTAGTAGGTGTAGGCATCAGCGGGCGCGGCGCTGGCCGTCGACATCGCCACCGCCAGAACCAGCGCCGAAATGACCGACATCGCTGCACGCCACCGAGACGCAACTCCGCGCTCTTCTTGCATGGTGTCGGTTTACACCCGCGCCAACCGGGTGTCGACCCCACTTGCACGCCATACTTGCTGGATGCCCCACTCCCGCCAGCGAAGGCAAGTCCGACCGTGACGACAGATGCGGACCCGACCGCACCATCAGACACCGCCCCGGCGATGGAGCCCGACGCGCGTCGCGTCACCGTGCTGCTCGTCGGCGTAGCCGCGACGGTCGCGTTCGTCCTCCTGCGACTCGTGGTCGCGTTCGGGGGCCACAAGCCGCTCCCGATCGACGTGTGGTGGCACGACCTGATGGTGGCCACACTCACCGACACGGGCGTGGTGATCGCCTGGATCCCGGCCATCGTCGGCGGCACGATCGGCATGGTCGTCGTCGGAATCGTGCTCGTGGCCGTCTTCGCCCTGCTCAGAAGATTCTGGGATGCGGTGACCCTCGCGGCCGTGATCGTCGTGGTGGTCGCGATCGGGGCCCCGATGGCCGCCGTCATCGCGCGCGTGCGCCCTGCCGACTCGCTCGCCGAGAGCGTCGCCACCTCATTCCCGTCCGGGCATACGGCAGTCGCGACCGCGCTCGCCATGACGCTGGGGCTGCTCCTGCGGCGCTGGTACGTGTGGGCGCTCGGGGCGGTCTGGGTCGTCGGGATGATGTGGAGCCGAACGTATCTGCATGCGCACTGGCTCAGCGACGTGATCGCCGGAATGCTCGAGGGGATCGCGGTCGCGGCCTTCGTGTGGTTCGCGATCGAGGCGCTGCGCGACCGGCGTGCAGCGCGTTCGCCGGCCGCCGCGCCGGTCGGATCCGGATCCGACGGGCCGGCACACGAGCAGGGAGATACGCTACGCCAATGAGCACCCCGAAATCCGTCGCCCG
This sequence comes from Microbacterium terricola, assembly GCF_027943945.1. Lineage (NCBI taxonomy): Bacteria > Bacillati > Actinomycetota > Actinomycetes > Micrococcales > Microbacteriaceae > Microbacterium > Microbacterium terricola. The sequence continues at coordinate 3,166,103 of NZ_AP027141.1, forward strand.
CGCGACCGAAGGCTCGACACCGTTCCGCGTCCTGGCGCGCATCGGCTACGTCGTGCTCGGCATCCTCCACATCGTCATCGGCGTCATCGCGATCTCCATCGCGAACGGGGGTGGCGGCGATGCCGACCAGGGCGGCGCCATGGAGCAGATCCAGAAGGCGCCCGCCGGCCGTGTCCTGCTGTGGGTCATCGTGATCGGGCTCACCGCCCTCGCGATCTGGCAGATCGCCGACGCCTTCCTCGAGCGCGACCCTGACACGAAGAAGAAGTGGGGGCACCGCCTCAAGTACGTGGGCACCGCGGTCGCCTACATCGCCATCGCGATCACCGCGCTCGTCTACGCCTTGGGCGGCCGGTCCGATTCACAGGGATCGTCGCAGACGTTCAGTGCGAAGGTGCTCGCGAGCCCCGCCGGGGTTTTCCTGCTCGTCCTCGTCGGACTGATCGTCGGTGCCATCGGCATCGCCTTCATCGTCCGCGGCTTCACGCGCGCCTTCGAGAAGCACCTCGACCTTCCTGCGGGCACCGCCCACCGCGGCATCGTCACGTTCGGTGTCGTCGGCTACGTCGCCAAGGGCATCGCGATCGCCGTCACCGGCATCCTCTTCATCGTCGCCGCGTTCACCCACGACCCGAAGGCTGCCGGCGGATTGGATGCTGCGCTGCACACCCTGGCCGGCCTGCCCTTCGGCCCGATCATCCTGTGGATCGTGGGAGCGGGCCTCGTGATCTACGGGATCTTCTGCTTCGCCCGCGCCCGCTACGCCAGGATGTAGCCCGCGCCGGTCAGTACCGGGCGGAGAACCCGCCGTCGGTGTGGAGCAGCTGACCGGAGACCCACCGCCCCTCCTCGGACAGGAGGAACGACGTCACGGCCGCGATGTCGCCGGGGGTCCCGAGTCGGCCGAGCGGGTGGTGCGGAACCATGCCGGCGCGGAGGTCGGCATCCATCCATCCGGTGTCGATCGGGCCCGGGTTGACCACGTTCGCCGAGATCCCCCGTGGTCCCAGCTCCCGAGCGGCCGAGATCACGATCCGATCGAGCGCTCCCTTGGATGCGCCGTAGGGCAGGTTGCCCGTCGTGTGGTCGCTGGTGAACGCGACGATCGCACCTCCGCTGCTCGGGATCTGCCGTGCGAACGCGGCGATCAGCAGCAGGGATGCGCGGGCGTTGACGGCGACGTGCCTGTCGAAGCTGTCGGCGGTGGTGTCGAGGATGCCGGACTCGACGTCGTGCGCGTGGCTGAGAACGAGGCCGCTGAGGGGGCCGCGTGCGGATGAGACCCGTTCGATGAGCCGCTCCGGCCCGTCCGCGGTGGAGAGGTCGCACGGATAGTCGCCGCCGTCGAGGTCGCTGGTCGCGACATCCCATCCGTCCGCGAGCAGCCGGGGGACGACACCGGCCGCGATGCTGTCGGGGCGCGCGGCGCCCGTGACGAGAACCAGGCTCATCGCTTCGCGCAGTCCATCGCTACTCCGCGTGCGCGCTGTGGTCCTCGACGTCGGGGACCGCCCGCAGCACGTCGGCGATCTCCTCCTCGGGTCGCGGCGCGATGTTCTCGTCCGCCTCGAGTTCGGGGATGGACGGCTCGCCCGGTCCGGGCACATGCCCCTGGGCGGCCCGTTCGCTCTCTGAAACCACGGCGCATCCTCCGATCAACGTCACTCCCCACAGGGTATGCCGTCACACGGTGGCGCTCACCCGGCTCAGCCGACGGGCTCGGCCGCGCCTCGTGCCGCACGGCCGGACGCGCGCACCGCGCCGATGCTCGCGGTGATGACCAGCGCGATCCCGAACAGCTCGAGCCACGACAGCTCCTGCCCGAGCAGCAGGAACCCCGCCAGCGAAGCCGTCGCGGGCGCAAGGCTCATCAGGATCGCGAAGACCGCGGCGGGCAGCCGCCGGAGCGCGATCAGCTCGAACGCGTACGGGATCGTCGACGAGAGCACCGCGACCGCGGCGCCGACGGCGAGGATGTCGGGTCGCAGCAGCATCCCCTGCGCCTGCGCGATGCCGAACGGCAGTGAGATGACCGCGCCGACGGTCATGGCCAGCGCCAGCCCGTCGAGCCGCGGAAACTCGCGGCCCACCCGCGCCGACGCGAGGATGTAGAGCGCCCAGCTCGCGGCCGCCCCGAGCGCGCAGAGCACGCCGACCGGGTCGAGGTGATCCCACCCGCCGCCGCCGAGCGCGAGCACGCCGGCGAAGGCGAGAGCCGCCCACAGCCACGCCGAGGCACGGCGGGCGGCGACGATCGACAGCACGAGGGGGCCGAGCACCTCGATGGTGACCGTGACCCCGAGGGGCAGTCGCTCGAGGGCGAGGTAGAACAGGCCGTTCATCAGGGCCAGCACCGCCCCGAACTGCACGACGGCGCGCCATCCCGCCCGCGTGTGCCCCCGCAGCGAGGGGCGCGCGATGAGGAGCAGCACGATCGCCGAGAACACCAGGCGCAGCATCACCATGCCGAGCGGCCCGACCTTGTCGAAGAGCCCCACGGCGAGCGCAGCGCCGATCTCCTGGCAGGCCAGGCCCGCGATCACCAGGAGGATGGCGGGCGTCGAACGCTGCGCCACCGGTCAGTCTTCGGGGGCAGAGCAGATCGCGGCCTTGGCGATCTTCTTGTGCTGCTCGTCGGCTGTCCAGGGCAGGCCCGCGTCGGGCGCAGCCTCGCCGCCGGCGGCCGGCGCCTTCGACGCGATCGCCGCCAGTTCCCTGGCCAGGTAGGCGGCCATCTTCCCGCCGGCGGCGGAGTTGTTGAGCGTGACGACCACGGTCAGCCCCGACTCCGGGTCGGCGAACGCGGCGGTGCTGTGGCCAGGCACGGCGCCGAACTGCCCGACCAGCGAGCCGAAGCGCACCGTGCCACCGGCACGGCGGTCCCAGGTCGGCGCATCCGCGGCGGGTGCGTAGGGGGTGTCGTACCGGTCGACGCCGTCCGCCATCAGCGAGCCGACCGCGAGCGCCTGCACGTAGCGGTGGAGGTCGTCGACCGTGGAGACGACACCCGAGTCGGTGTAGCCGATGCTGGGCGACATCCCCGTTACGTCGGTCGGCTCTGCGCACTGGTAGCCGCCGTCGACCTTGCGCGAGTACAGCCCTGTGAGCATGCCCGCCGGGTCGGTCGCGGAGGATGCCGCGGCCGGCAGCAGGGTGTGCTCGAGGTCGAGAGGCCCGGCGAGGTACTGCTCGAACAGGTCGTGTGCGGGCGTCCCGGTCGCGCGTTCGAGGGCCAGACCCAGCAGCAGGTACCCGGCGTCCGAGTCGAGGTACCTCGACCCGGGGATCGCATCACTCGACTTGCCGAGCCCGTAGCTCGCCAGCTCCAGCGGCCCCCAGACGCGTGCGGGCGTCTGCAGCCAGGTGGCGAGCAGCAGCGGCGCGTACGACCCCACGCCCGACGTCGAGTCGCACAGCTGGCGCAGCGACACATCCGCGAGGCTCGCCACCCCGCCGACGTAATCGGTGACGCTGTCATCGGCGTCGAGGACCTTGCGTGCGTCGAGGATGTACAGCACGTCGCAAGTCATGCTCCGGGTGACGTCGGCGACCGGGAAGGTGAGGTCCGCGGTGACGGGGGTGTCGTCGGTCGGGGACTGCGTGCCGATGCCGTCGACCCAGGAGCCGCTCCAGGGCGCCCAGACGCCGACGATCGCTCCGGTGGACCCGGTGGCGGTCATCGCGGCAGCGACAGCATCCTGCAGTCGCTGTCCGGTCTCATCGGGGAACCCGCCGTCTGCCTGCGTGGGCACGTCGATCGGGACGCTCTCCGCGTCGGCGCAGCCGCTGAGGCTGACGGCGATCGCGAGGCACGCCACGACAGCGGCGATGGCGCCGCGGCGGCCGGAGAAGACGCGCAATGGATCACCCCCCGATGACTCCCCTAGATTCAAACACACGCCGCTCACCCGCCGTTCACGCCGACCGTAGTCTGGGGAGATGACCCACCGTTTCGACGCAGACGCGCTCGCGGGCGTCCTCGGCCACATGAACGACGACCACGCCGACGACAACCTTCTGATCACGCGCGCGTTCTCGCTCGACGCCCAGATCGTGGCGGCTGAGATGACCGATTTCGACGGCGACGGCGGGCATTGGCAGGCGAGCCTCGCGGACGGTGCGACGCTCGATGTGCGCGTGCCGTGGCCCGGCGGGCCGATCACCGAGCGCCGCGAGGTGCGCCGAGAGATCGTCGCACTGTACGACGAGGCGTGCCGGGTGCTGGGCGTGGAGCCCCGTCCGCACGCCTGATTCCGCTCGCCACCCCTCTCGAAACAGGTGGTTAGGTTTAGCTAAGCTGAAGGTATGATGGGGCGCATGAGCGACCCGATCCCGTTCTCCACCGCCCTGCGCGAGCGCTCCAGCACCGCCCACTCGTCGAGCGAGGGTGCCGGCTTCATGTCCGACCTCATGAAGGGCGAGGGCACGCGCGACGACTACATCGCGCTCGTCGCGCAGCACTGGTTCATCTACGACGCCCTCGAGGCCGTGACCGACCGGATGCGTCACGACCCGATCGCGTCGGTGTTCATCAGCGAGAAGCTCACACGCGTGCCCGCGCTCGAAGCCGACCTGGCGTTCCTGCTGGGTGACGATTGGCGCGAGCAGATCACTCCGCTGCCGACCACCCAGCGGTACGTCGACCGCATCAACCGCGTGGGCGCCACGTGGGCCGGTGGCTTCGTCGCCCACCACTACACCCGGTACCTCGGCGACCTGTCGGGCGGCCAGTTCATCGGCAGACTGATGGCGCGGCGCTTCGGCTTCGAGACCAACGGCATCGGGTTCTACATCTTCAACGACATCGCCGACCCGAAGGCGTTCAAGGACGTCTACCGCGAGCAGCTCGACGCCGCACCGTGGGATGCCGCCGAGCAGGAGCGCGTGATCGACGAGGTGCTCGTGGCGTACCAGTTCAACACCGACCTGTTCATCGACCTCGCTGCCGCGAAGGCCGAGTCCGCCTCGCAGGTCGCCTAGCCTCATCACGACCCGGAGGCAGGCGGATGCTGCGCCTCAGTGCGCGCGCATGAAGCGCTGCACGTCGGGGTCGACGCGGATGTCGCTCGGTCGCAGCGGACGCGTCAGGTAGAGGCCGTCGAGCGAGGTGAGCCGCGACAGCGCGACGTAGGTCTGCCCCGGGGCGAAGGCGCCGGAGCCGAGGTCGATGATCGCGCGCTCGTAGGTCTGCCCCTGCGACTTGTGGATCGTCACCGCCCACGCCAGCCGCAGCGGGAACTGCGTGAACTCGGCCACCACGTCGCGGGTCAGCGACCGCGAGCCGGGGTCGTAGGCGTAGCGGAACTTCTCCCACACAGCCGGTTCGACGTCGTGCTCCTCGCCGTCGACCTCGACGCGGACCGTCTCGCCGGCGATGCGCGTGACGGTGCCGATCGTGCCGTTCACCCACCGCGGCGGCTCGGGGTAGCGGCCGATGTCGTTGCGCAGGAACATCACCTGCGCACCGACCTTGAGCTTGAGCTCCATGTCGGCCGGGTACCCCGCCTCGCCGCGGCCGAAGTCGCCGCTCACCTCGGCCCGCGCCGTCTGCGAACGCCCGCCGAGCGCCTCGAGGTGGCGGCGGTTGATGTTGTTGACGATGTCGTTGCGGGTGGCCAGCGTGATGATCGGCGTCTCGCCTTCCGCCGGCTCCGGGGGCGTGCGGGCACCCGTGTCGTTGAGCACCTGGGCGATGTCGGCCGTGACGCGGCCGTGCCTGACGGCGTTCAGCATGGCCTTGAACGCCGGGTCGGCTTGCCGGTGGATCTCGGTCAGCTCGCGGATGTTCAGGTGTGATCCGTACGGACCGAGCTCGGCGAAGCCCTCGAGAGAGGGCGCGGCGGCGAGCGCTGCCTCCGACCCCGCCCACACACGGGCGTCGAAGAACCAGAACGAGCGGTAGTGATCGCGCACATACCGCATCTCGTCGCCCCGCGGAGGAACCGGAGCGAGCTGGTACGGATCGCCGAACATCACCACCTGCACGCCTCCGAACGCTTCGGCGCGGCGGCCCCTGGCCTGCCGGAGTGAGCGGTCGATGGCATCCATGAGGTCGGCGTTGACCATCGAGATCTCATCGATCACGAGGGTGTCGATGGCGTTCAGGATCTTGCGCGCCGGCTCGGACTGCTCCAGCTGGCTGTCGGCGATGAGCCCGATCGGCAGGCGGAACAGCGAATGGATCGTCTGCCCCTCGACGTTGAGCGCGGCGACGCCGGTCGGAGCGCAGATGGCGATCTGCTTGCTCGTGTTCCAGGCCAGATGCTGGAGGAGCGTCGACTTTCCGGTGCCGGCGCGTCCCGTCACGAACACGTGCTCCCGGGTGTCCTCGATCAGCCGGAAGAGGGCCTCCTGCTCGGCGGAGAGGGCAGGGGAGGTCACCGACTCATGGTAGCCGTGGCCGCGCCCGCGCCCGGCGGCGCCTCCCGGTGTCGTCCCAGCCCGCTGTTCCTAGACTGGTGCCGTGACTGAGGATGCGAAGCAGGCGGAACCCCGCCGACACCGGCATCTGGCGCGAGATCTCGTCCTCATCTCCCTCTCCTGTGTCCTGCTCCTCGGCGCCCTCGGCGCCGGTGCGGTCACCGTGTACCGCCAGTTCTACAGCCCCACCGCGTTCGTGCAGCACTACCTCGACCTGCTGGCCCACGGCCGTGCCGCCGATGCGCTGACCATCGCCGGGGTGGCGGTCGACTCGACCGACCTCGATGCCGCGGGCCTCGACCCGGACGCATCCGACGCGCTGCTCCGGCGCGCCGCGCTGGCCTCCCTCGACGACATCGAGATCACCGAGGAGCGGGTCGAGGGCGACACCGCCTTCGTCACCGTCGACTACACCGCCGGCGGCTACCCGGGCAGAACGACGTTCGAGGTCGCCCGCGACGGGATGATCGGCGTGGTGCCGGCCTGGCGGTTCGCGACGAGCCCGCTGGCGGTGCTCGATCTGACCGTGCAGGGCTCGATGGCGTTCGATGTGAACGGGTTCGAGCTCGACAAGCGCCAGGTCTCGCCGGAAGGCGTCGACGCCGACCCGCGTGCACCGCTGTCGATGCTGGTCTTCTCCCCCGGCGCCTACGCGGTCTCGGTCGACACGGCCGTCTCGGCCACACCGGGCGTGGCCGTCCTCTCCGACAGCCCGTTCACCGACGTCGCAGTCGAGGTGCAGGCCGAGCCCACCGACGAGTTCGTCGCGGTCGTGCAGGACCGGGTGTCGGAGTTCCTCAGCAGCTGCGCCACCCAGCAGGTGCTGCAGCCGACGGGCTGCCCGTTCGGCTACTTCGTCGAGGACCGCATCGCCTCCCTGCCGGCCTGGGAGATCACCGATCAGCCGCGCGTGAGCGTGCGCGCCGACGGCGCCGACTGGAAGATCCCCTCCACCGAGGGCGTCGCCCGCATCTCGGTCCAGATCCAGTCGCTCTTCGACGGCACGATCCGCGAGGTCGTCGAAGAGGTGCCCTTCGTCGTGACCGGGGCGATCAGCATCCTGCCCGACGGCGCGGCGTCCATCCAGGTCACGGGCGTCGACACCCGCTGAGCGGCGGTCAGCCGCGCGTGCGCGCGTCGCGCTCGGCCAGCGCCGCCAGCCGCGCGTTGTAGGCCTCGAGCTCGGCGTCGCCCGTGCGATCGGCGTGCCGGTCACTGCGCCGCTGGTTGCGCTCGTCGCTGCGACTCCACTGGATCGCGACGGTGATCGCCAGGATCAGCGTCGGGATCTCGCCGATCGACCACGCCACGCCTCCGCCGACGTACTGGTCCTGGAGCGGGGTCGCCCCCCAGGTGCGGCCCATCGCGCCGAACCATTCCGCGACCATCAGCCCGGACTGCATCATGATCGCGATGCCGAAGAACGCGTGCATCGCCATCACCGCGATGAGGATGAGCAGCCGGAACGGGTAGGGCGCGCGGTACGGCACCGGGTCCACGCCGATCAGCGAGAGCACGAACAGGTAGCCCGTGATGAGGAAGTGCGCCGTCATCCACTCGTGCCCGATGTGGTCGTACAGCGACCAGCGGAACAGGTCGGTGTAGTAGAAGATCCACAGCGACCCGATGAACAGCGCGGCGGCGACGAACGGGTTGGTCACCACCCGCGAGACCGGCGAGTGCACGGCCCAGAGGATCCATTCGCGTCCTCCGCGCGTACCGTCTTCGCGCCTGCGGATCGCGCGGGCCGCCAGCGTCACCGGCGCCCCGGCGACGAGGGCCAGCGGGATCGCCATGGTCAGCAGCATGTGCCCCACCATGTGCACGCTGAACAGGTAGTCCTGGTACGCGTTCACCGGGCCGCAGGTCACCCACACGAGCAGCAGCATCCCGATCGTCCACAGGATGGTGCGGTGCATCGGCCATCGGTCGCCGCGACTGCGCAGTCGCCACACGCCGGCGAAGTAGAAGAACAGCCCGAAGCCGGCGGCGAAGGCCCACAGCAGGTCGATCTCGGTGGCGGTGAACCAGCGCGAGAGCGTCAGCTCCGGCGGCAGGGCCGATCCGGTGAGGATCTGCGCCGGCGTCTGCACGGAGGGCAGCTCGGTGCCGCCGGGCGGCGGCGTCTGCGCGAGCGCGGCGGCGGCGCCGCTCGCGACGCCCATGAAGGCGAGCTCGAGGGCGATGAGCCCCCAGAAGCGGCGGGACGCCGCATCCTCTCCGACGCGGGAGATCAGCCGCCGCCGGTACCAGGCGCCCAGTAGCCCGAGTGCGATGAGCGCGACGATCTTGACGATGAGGATCACGCCGTACGGCGAGGCCAGGGCGGTCCAGTCGGCGAGGCCGACCACGGCTCGCACGGTGCCGGAGATCGCCACGACCACGAAGGCGACGAGCGCGATCGTCGAGTAGCGGCCGAGCACGGTGGCCATCTGCTGCCGGCCGACCACCGCGCGGACGACCACCATGAGCAGGAGCCCGCCGAGCCACACCGCGGCGCCGATGATGTGCAGCACGATCGCCATGGTGGCCGCGTTGTGGTTCGCCTCGTCGCCGGAGTGTCCGAGCGTGCCCATCGGCACGAGGGCGGCGATCGCGAGCAGGGCCACGAACAGGGTCGCCGTCCACGAGCGCACGGCGAACGTCAGCACCGTGAGCACGGCGGCGGCGATCGTCGTGATCAGCCAGGCCCGTCCCGGCTCGGTCTCGGTGAGGTAGCGGCCGAGCTGCGCCCCGAACTCGGGGGCGGCGCTGACAGCGGGGTTGAAGGCGTCGACGAACGTGAGGAACCCGGTCGCGGCCGCGGCCACCGTGAAGACGGCGGAGCTCAACGAGGCGAGGTCGAGTGACGCGTCGAACTCGCGGGTGCCGGCCTCCAGGGCGAACAGCGCGACGACCAAGGCGCCGACCGTCCCCGCGGCGGAGAGGTTGACGGCCAGCGTCGCGAGCGGGAGTCCCCAGCGGACGGCGGGGCCTGGATCGCCGATCACGAGCGGCGCGGCTCCCCCTCCGAAGGCGAGGGCCCATATCGCGGTGACGAGCGCGGCGACCACCAGGATGAGGGGGCCGATGGCCCGCAGCGCGCGGGGCGAGATCCCGCCGGCGGCCGCTGTGCGCGGCGCGTCGGCACCGTGCGGGGCGGGCGTGGGGATCACTGATCCAGCCTAGGCGACACGCAGAAGGGGGATGCCGCGAGTCGCGGCATCCCCCTTCGAGGCGGTGTGCGTCAGATTACTTGACGGCGGCCTTCAGCTTCGAGCCCGCGGTGACCTTGACGCGCTTGCCGGCCGGGATCTTGATCTCGGCGCCGGTCTGGGGGTTGCGGCCGGTACGGGCCGAGGTGGCGACCTGCTCGAACGAGAGCCAGCCGGGGATCGAGACCTTGTTGCCGGCGGCGACAGCGTCGGAGACGGTCGAGAAGAGCGAGTCGAGAACGCTCGACACCTTCGCCTGGCTCTCACCGGTCGCGCTCGCGATGCTCGCAACGAGCTCGGTCTTGGTGATGGTCTTGTCGGCCATGTTGTTGTCCTCCAGGCGGCGGAACCGTCGCCATCTTCATTGCGGGAACCGGAGCGCTCGTGCCTCCGGCTGGTCGGTACGACCGACCCCGAATATACCCACGTTCCGCGGAATCACGCGGATTTCACGGCATTCGGGGTCATCTTCACGGCGTGTCGGGGGTCTGCTGTGACGAATGTGGCCGATGTGACGGCGCGGGCGGCTCAGGCCGCGGCAGCCAGCACGCCCCGCGCAGTGCGTGCGAAGGCGACGGCCACGCGGTCGCTGCCGTCGAGATACCCGCCGACCAGGGCGGCGTCGCGGAGCAGGACGAGGGATGCTGCCACCTCCGCGGGCTCGGTCAGCCCTGCCGCGGTCGCCAGCTGCTCGAGGGTCGCCCGGAACCACTCGCGGTGGTCGCCGATCAGCGCGCGCACGGGTCCATCGTCGGGGTACTCCGCCGCGGCGTTGATGAAGGGGCAGCCGCGCGTGTGTCGCTCACGGATGTCCTGCTCGATGCCCGCCACGACGAGATCGAGCAGCACGTGGGGGTCGGAGGACTGTCCGGCCGCAGCGGCGAAGAGGGTGCGCAGCTGCGCGTCCTCCCCCTGCAGGTAGGCGAGGACGAGCCCTTCCTTGCCGGCGAACTGCTTGTACATCGTCGCCCTGGTGACGCCGGCGGCCTCGATGATGCGGTCGACGCCGACGGCGTGGATGCCCTCGTTGTAGAAGAGCTCGGTCGCCGTATCCAGCAGGCGCTGCCGCGCCGGCGAGATGCGGGGTGCCGCAGGCTCTGCGGCTGTGGTGGTGCTCATGTTTCCTCCTGCGGGACCATCGTGTCACTGATTTCGGGAATACTCTTGCGTAGATAGAACGTTCGGTCTACCATCAGGATTCATCAGCCGGAACAGACCGGCTCCGCGAACCGCACACAAAGCACCACCACACTCAAGGAGAAGGAAATGAACACCACCACCAAGGCCCCCATCGTCCTCATCCACGGTCTCTGGATGACCCCGAAGAGCTGGGACACCTGGGCCGAGCGCTTCCGTGCCGCCGGTCACGACGTGATCGTCCCCGGCTGGCCCGGAATCGACGACCGCACGGTCGAGGACATCCGCTCGAACCCCGCCGCGCTGAAGGGCGTCGGCCTCAAGAACATCGCCGACCACTACGAGGAGATCATCCGCGCACTGCCGCAGAAGCCGATCATCATGGGCCACTCGTTCGGCGGCGTGATCACGCAGATGCTCGCCGACCGCGGACTCGGTGTCGCGTACGTGGGTGTCGAGCCGGGACAGACCGCCGGCGTCACCGCCCTCCCGGCATCCACTCTCTGGACGGGGACCCCGATCCTCTCCAACCCCTTCGGCCGCAACGGCGCCAAGCCGCTCAGCAAGCGCCACTTCCACTTCACCTTCGGCAACGACCTCCCGCGCGCCGAGTCCGACAAGATCTGGAAGGACTACGCGGTCAACTCCTACAACCGGGTGTTCTTCGAGGGCGTCACCTCGGTGCTCAACGAGAAGGGCGGCGTCACGCACGTCGACTACGGCCGCACCGACCGTGCTCCGCTGCTCATCCTCACCGGCGAGATCGACCACGTCGTGCCCCCGGCCATCGGCAAGGCGATCGTGAAGAAGTACCACGCCAGCGGCAGCCCCGCGACGGTGGACTACAAGGAGTTCCCGGGTCGCACGCACCGCATCGTCAGCCAGGACGGGTGGGAAGAGGTCGCCGACTACGCGCTCGAGTGGGCCACGTCGCACGCTGCGCAGACCGCCGCAGCCTGACCGCCGCGAAAGGCCCGGGACTCGATGATCCCGGGCCTTTCGCGTGCCCGGGGCTCGCGCCGGCGGCTCCCGCCTCGGCATCACCGTCGCCGAAACTCCTGTTCTGGCGCACACAGGATGCTGGATGCCGGAAACCTCCTGTCTCCGCCAGAACACCTGTTTTGGCGGAGGGGGAGTGGTGGTTTTGGCAAAGCGGGAGTGCTGGTTTTGCAAAGAGGGGAAACGTCGGCAGGAGCGGGTGAACCCGGATGCCGGGGCTCAGTCGTGCAGGCTCCGGAGCGCGGCCACGACGTCGGCGTGCCACCGGCGCGCGGCGGGCAGCGCCCCGGTGAAGATCGCGACGTCGTGGGTCACTCCGAGGTAGCGGGTGCCACTGGCATCCACTCCGTCCTCCCGCAGCCGGGCCAGATAGGCCTCGCCGTCGCCGCGCAGCGGGTCGTATTCGGCGGTCAGCACGACGGCCGGCGGCAGATCCGCGTGCGAGGCGGCGCGCAGCGGCGAGGCCCGTGGGTCGCGGGCGTCCGCGTGGCGGGGAAGGTACGTGCGCGCGACCGACCGCAGCTCGCGCAGCGCGATCGGGGTGGGGATGCCGAGCGCCCGGGTCGCACGCAGGTCGAGGTGGCGGCCGGTCAGGTCGACGACCGGCACCTCGAGCAGCTGCAGGCGCAGGGGGAGCGCGTCGGTGTCGCGGTTGAGGATCGCGAGGGATGCGGCGATGTTCGCGCCCGCGGAGCTGCCGGCGATGCCGACGCGCTCCGGATCGATGCCCAGCGCGGCGGAGTTGTCGAACAGCCACCGCAGGGCGGACTGCGCCTGCTCGACCTGGGTGGGGAAGCGGTGCTCCGGCGCGAGCGCGTAGTCGACGGCGACGATCGCCACGCGGGCATCCGCGGCGCGGCGGCGGTAGCCGGCATCCGTCGTCGGATAGTCGATGCCGCCGATCCGGAAGGCGCCGCCGAAGAAGGCCAGCACGGCCGGAACGGCGGGACCGTGCAGATCGTCGCGGGGGTCGTAGACCCGGACGCGCACCGATGGCTGCCCCGGCACGGACACGGTGTGCTCGGTCGTGCGCAGCTCGGGTCCGGGCGTGCCGGCGGTGCGCAGCTCGGTGCGGTCCCACGCGAGCGCCGCCCTGCGGTGCTTCGCCCGCGCTCGCGCCCCGTGGCCGGCCGCCGATCCGGCCGCAGCGGCTGCCTCAGGGCGCCGGATGCCGGCATCCGCTCGCGCGGCTTCGCCACGGGCGCCGAACGGCCACAGCACCGCGAGGCGGACCTTCGCCCGGCCGAGCGCCTGGCCCAGCAGGTAGCGCCGATGCACCCGCAGGCGTTCGGCGAAGAAGGGGTCGAGCGGCATCCCTCCATCATCCGACATGCCGCGACGGGCGAGGCCGCTGTCGCGCGGACACGAAGGTCACCCGGACACCGAGGTCACCCACACACCGAGGTCACCCAGACCAGGTGTTCCGGCGTACACAGGACGATGGATGCGGCAACCTTCCTGCCTCCGCCAGAACACCTGTTCGGGCGGGTGGTGGAGGGAGGAGGCAAGACCGCGGAAATGCAGAAGGCCCGGAACTCCAGGGAGTTCCGGGCCTTGCGCTGTCGGTGCTTACCAGCTCGACTTGGTCACGCCGGGCAGCTCGCCACGGTGTGCCATGTCACGGAAGCGGACACGCGAGATGCCGAACTTCGTGAGGACACCGCGGGGGCGGCCGTCGATGACGTCGCGTGAGCGCACACGGGCGGGCGACGCGTTGCGGGGCAGCTTCTGCAGGCCCACGCGAGCGGCTTCGCGCTGCTCGTCGGTCGAGTCCGGCGAGACGAGCGCCTTCTTCAGCTCGGCGCGCTTCGCGGCGTAGCGGTCCACGACCACCTTGCGCTGCTCGTTGCGCGCGATCTTGCTCTTCTTAGCCATGGATCAGCGCTCCTCTCGGAATTCGACGTGCTTGCGGACGACCGGGTCGTACTTCTTCAGCACGATGCGGTCGGGGTTGTTGCGGCGGTTCTTGCGCGTCACGTAGGTGTAACCCGTGCCGGCGGTCGAACGCAGCTTGATGATCGGACGTACTTCCTGAGCCTTCTTGGCCATCAGAACTTCACACCCTTCGCGATCAGGTCCTTCACGACCGACTCGATGCCGCGGGCGTCGATCACCTTGATGCCCTTGGCGGACACGTTGAGCGAGATCTTACGACCGAGCGACGGGACGAAGTAGGTCTTCTTCTGCACGTTCGGGTCGAAGCGGCGCTTCGTCCGGCGGTGCGAGTGCGAGATGCTGTGACCGAAGCCGGGAACCGCTCCAGTCACCTGGCACACTGCTGCCATAGTGATGTCTCCTTAATACCGTGAGGCCGGACGGCCCCACCCAAGATCCCTTGTCTGCGTCTCGTGACACACGAAACGCGAACTGCGTGCTGGAGTGCGCGCAGACAAAGAGTCAGTCTAGCACGGTCGAGGTGGCACCCTCAGCGCCCCGCCCCCACCGGAAGGGCGACACCGTCGGGTCGCCCGGGAGCCAGAAGCGCCAGGGGAACGCGGCGGTGCCGGCCACACCTGCGACCCCTACGCGCGGGCCCGTCGCCACCGGTCCGACGGGGTCGACCGCCAGTTCCAGCCGGGCGACCGCCCCGGCCAGCGGCTCTCCGTCGATCGCGTCGATGCCGTCGTGGACAGGATGCCGGAGCCCCACCGCATCACCGAGCCGACCGGGCCCGCGCGCGAGGTCGCGCGGTGCGCGCACGACACCGCGGCGGTCGAGGCGACGGCGGGTGGCAGCATCCGCCCCTTCGAGCACCTCACCGCCGCGCAGCAGCACTCCGCCGGCGACGCCGACCGGGCCGCACACCACGTTCACGCAGGAGTGGATGCCGTGGCTGAGGTAGACGTACAGGTGCCCCGGTTCGCCCCACATCGTGGCGTTGCGGGCGGTGGGTCCCATCCGGGCGTGCGAGCCGGGGTCGGGGATCCCGCCGGTGCCCCTGCCGTGGTACGCCTCGACCTCCGTGAGCCGCACGACGACGCGCTCCCCGCCGATCTCGGTGGTCAGGTGCGCGCCGAGCAGCCGCGGGGCGACCTCGACCGGCAGGGCCTCGAGCTCGCCGCGTGTCGCAGGACGCAGCTCCGGAGAAGGCATGCGTGGAGTCTATGCACGATGGGGGTCACCCCCGGGGGACGATTCCGCCACGTCACGCGGCGGCTAGCCTGCGCTCATGAAGCGATGGTTCGTGCTCATCATCCTCGGGGTCTCGCAGTTCGTCATGGTCCTCGACAGCACCGTCATGAACGTCTCGATCTCCACCGTGGCGTCCGATCTGGGAACCGACATCGGTGGGATGCAGGCAGCCATCACGTTCTACGCGCTGACGATGGCGGCGTTCATGCTCACCGGCGGCAAGCTCGGCGACAAGTGGGGGCGCAGTCGCGCGTTCCGCATCGGGTCGGTCGTGTACGGCCTCGGTTCGCTCGCCACCGCGTTCGCCCCGAACCTCACCGTGCTGCTCCTCGGCTGGTCGCTCGTCGAGGGGCTCGGCGCGGTGCTCGTGATCCCGGCCATCGCTGCGCTCGCGGCGATCAACTACGCCGGCCGGGAGCGGGTCATCGCCTTCTCGGCGCTCGGGGCGATCACGGGATTCGCCGCTGCGGCCGGTCCCCTCATCGGCGGGCTGATGACCACCTACGCGTCATGGCGCTACGTGTTCGTCGGAGAGGCGATCGTGATGGCCCTGGTGCTCATCGTGTCGGGGCGGGTCAAGGACCTGCCGGGTGACAAGACGCTGCGCATCGACTTCCTGAGCGTCGTGCTGTCGGCGAGCGGCATGGCGATCCTCGTGTTCGCCGTCCTGCAGAGCAAGACCTGGGGCTGGCTGGTGCCGCTGAACCCACCCGAGATCGCCGGTACGACGATCGCGCCATTCGGCATCTCCCCTGTGGCCTACCTCATCCTGATCGCGATCCTCGTGCTGCGGTGGTTCGTCAGCCGGCAGGTGCACCTCGAGCGCATCGGCCGCGTGCCGCTGCTGAAGGTCAGCCTGCTGCGCATCCCGGCGCTGCGCAGCGGCCTCACGATGTTCCTCGCTCAGTACTTCGCGATCGCGGCGCTCTTCTTCGTCGTGCCGGTG
Source organism: Microbacterium terricola (assembly GCF_027943945.1). Lineage (NCBI taxonomy): Bacteria > Bacillati > Actinomycetota > Actinomycetes > Micrococcales > Microbacteriaceae > Microbacterium > Microbacterium terricola. Next base: position 3,181,931 of record NZ_AP027141.1, read on the forward strand.
TACCTCCAGACGATCCTCGGCTACAACGCGCTCGAGACCGGCCTGAAGATCCTGCCCCTGTCGGCCGGCCTGATCGTCTTCTCGGTCATCGGCTCCCGCATGTCCACCGTGCGCTCAGCGCGCAACATCGCGCGGATCGGCCAGTTCACCCTGGGGGTCGGCCTGCTGCTGATCTTCGTGGCCGTGCAGCCGGACCTGGCCGACTGGCTCTTCGCGACCGGGATGTTCGTCGTCGGCGCGGGTTTCGGGCTGCTCGCCTCGCAGCTCGGAAACGTCAACATGACGGCGGTGTCGAAGGACGACACGTCCGAGGTCGGCGGACTCCAGGGCACGTTCCAGAACCTCGGCTCGTCGTTCGGCACGGCCATCGTCGGCTCCGTGTTCATCCTGTTGCTGACGTCGGGCTTCGGCGCGGCCCTGCAGTCCAGCGACGCGCTCTCCGCGGACATCAAGGAGCAGGTGGCGGCGGCGACGGCCGACGGAGCGCCGATCATCTCCGAGAAGCAGGCCGAGCAGGCGATGCGGGATGCGGGAGCCACCGCCGAGGAAGCGGCCGAGGTCGCGCAGACCTACGCCGACACCCAGCTCGAGGCGCTGCGGCAGGCGCTGTTCGTGGTCTTCGCGCTGACGCTCATCGCGATCGTGCTGGCGCGCGGCCTGCCCGCCACGATCCCCGTGCCTGCTTCGGCCGAGGCCTCCGACGACCCCGGTGACGGGGAGCGGACGGATCAGGTCGCGGGCACCTGACACCACGAGACCGCGAACCCGGACAGCACGACGACCTCGTCGCCCGTCTCGTCGCCGCGCATGCCGATCACGTGCGTCTCGAGCCGCTCCGGCATGGGCAGCAGGTAGGTGTCGTAGGGGTTGTCGACCGAGTCGGGCGCGACGATGACCGCGGTGTAGCGGCCGCTGGGCGAGACGCAGGTCTGCACCACGGTGTCGGCGGAGGTGACGTCCATCAGCGTGCGGGTCGCGCCGTCGTCGTCGACGTAGGCCACCGTCGCGCCCGACGGCAGCCCGCCGGCGTCGAGCACAGCGGCCGTGCGCACGGTGCCCTCGGCGGCGACGGGTGTGACCGACGAGACCGGCCCGAGCCCCTCGCCCTCGACGAGCGGCTCCTCGCTCGCGTCGGTGAGGTCGATCGCATCCATCCCCTCGGCCCGGTCGACGACCGCGACCGACGAGCCGCGCGCGATGCCCTCGATGGCGAGGGCGTTGCCCAGCGCCGTCGCGTCCTCGCCCTCCGAGCCGGTCAGCAGCAGCGAGCCGTCGAACGAGAGCAGCAGGATGCTGTCGGTGTCCGGCACGAACCGCCACTCGGCGACGCGCGGGTCTGCGCCGTCGACCTCGACCTGCGCCGGCGCATCGTCAGCAGCGGCATCCTTCAGCGACGCGGTGAACAGGGCGCTCTCACGGCCGCTGTCGGCATCGAGCGCGGCGTCCGAGAACGTGTAGCCGATGAGGTCGCCGCGGTCGGCGCTCTGCAGGTTGGACACGAACCCGTCGCCCGGCAGCGGCAGGGACCGCTGATCGGCGCCATCGAGGTCGGTCACGATGAGCTCGGCCTGGTCGTCGTCGGTGCGCACCGAGACCACGAGGTGCGCGGCCGTGGCCCGGTAGTCCTCGATGTGCGGATGCGTGAACACCGGCGTCGCCGCGTCGCCGGCGAGGTCGGTGCGGAAGATCACGTCGCCGTCGGCGGTGCCCCGCTGCAGCACGTAGAGCTCGGCCGGGGGCGTGTGGAACGACTCCGTGATCGTCGTCGACGGACCGCCGCCGAGTCCCTGCACATCGGCGATCGTGACCGTGTACTCGGTGTCGTCGTCGAGCGGCCGACCGAACTGCACGCCGACCGACCGGCCGGACGTGTCGACGGTGAAGGGCACGTCGGGCGTGACCGTGACCTGCGCCGGGTCGACCTCGGCGAGCGACTGCGAGGTCGTCACGATGAGACGGGATCCGGATGCGGCGACCGCCGCGTCCGGATCGACCTGCACTGCGGTGGCGCGCGGCCCCTGCACGGTGCCGATCGTCGCTCCGAGCGTTCCGACGAGGGCGAGGACGGCGAGGACCACGGCGAACGAGAGCGCGAAGGAGCGCCCGCGACGCCGGCGTGACCGGGCGGCGCGGGTGTCAGAACTCATACGGATCCTCGGGCTCGTCGATCTGCTCGACCTTCTCGGCATCGATCACGAGTCCGTCGGCGGTGGAGCGGACCGTGCCGGTGACCGTGACCCATTGCCCGGTGTCGCCCGACGGGTCGGGGGTCGCGATCGGCACGCTGGCGGGCTGCGCGTCGATGACGCAGTGCGTGATGACGAGACGGGTGAGGTCGAACCCGTCCTCGGCGCCGGGGGTGACGAATCCGGTCAGCGTGACCTCATCGCCGTCGAAGGCGTCGGGGTTCGTCGCGGTCGCGAACACGGACGCCCACTCGCCGACCCCGAACGACGCGGTGTCGCCCGTCGTGGCGAGGGTGACCACATCCTCTCCGCCGAAGAGGGGCGCCGTGCCGACGTCGCGGGCCATCGCGAGGTCGGCCGACAGCGACGCCGGCGGCAGCGCGATGGCGACGATCGCGAAGCCGGAGGCGAGCACCCCGCCCGCGATCGTGACGGGACTCACGGCGCGACCGCCGTGCGCGTGCGCATGCTCGTCCTCCCCGTGGTCGTGGCCGTGGTCGCTCTCGGCGCCGAGCGGCAGCGCGAAGCTCGCCGCCGCGCCGACCAGCACGAGCACCGCCATCGACACGGCGAACCAGGTCGACTCCGGGTTGACGTAGAGGCCGAGCCGGCCGGTGGCGGCGAGGCCCAGCGTGATGACGGCGAGCACCGACGCGAGGCCGACGCCCAGCCAGCGCGTGCCGGCGGAGCGAAGCGGTGAGGACTCAGGCAAGGAGGTTCACCACCGTCCCGATGGCGAACGCCGCCAGCACGACGACCGCGACGATGCCGCCGAGGGTGCGGGTGGTGAAGGTGGTGCGCATCAGCGCGAGCATCTTGACGTCGACGAGAGGTCCGACGAGCAGGAACGCCACGATCGAGCCAGGGGTGAACGACGACGCGAACGAGAGCGCGAAGAAGGAGTCGACGTTGGAGCAGATCGCCACCACCATGGCCAGCAGCATCATGGCCACGATCGACAGGGCCGGGTTCGAGCCGATCGCGATGAGTGCCTCGCGGGGCACGAGCACCTGCACCGCGCCGGCGAGCGCCGAGCCGATGATGAGCGCCGGCATCACCGCGCGCAGCTCGATCACGAACTGCGCCAGGCTGCGCCGCCCCTTGCCGCCCGGCTCGTCCACGACGAGGGCGCACGTGTCGCGGAACCGGTCGGTCAGCAGCGCGTCGGGATCGGGATGCCGGCTGTACAGCCAGCCGATCAGGTTCGCGATCGCGTAGCCGCCGAGGAGCCGGGCGATCAGGATGCCGTCGTCGAACCCGAACGCCTGGTGCGTCGTGATGATCACGATGGGGTTCACGATCGGGGCGGCGATGAGGAAGGTGAGCGTCTCGGGCACGCTGAAGCCGCGCATCAGCAGCCCTCGCGCGAACGGCACGTTGCCGCACTCGCAGACGGGCACGATCATGCCGAGCAGCGACACCACCGCTCTGCGGGCCCACGCCCTGCGGGGCATCCAGCGCTCGATGACGCCGGGGGGCACCCACACCTGGACGGCGATCGAGAGGATCACGCCGAGCACGACGAACGGCAGCGACTCGATGAGCACGCTGAGCGCGAGGGTCAGTCCGTCCTGCGCGCGGGTGGGCAGGCCATCGGGGAAGAACGCCGGGGCGAAGGCGTCGATGGCGAACAGCGCGCCGATGACCAGGATCCCGATGGCGAGCGCGACGAGCGTCCGGGCGGTGCGGCTCGGCTCGGGGCGGGCCGTGCGGGGCTCGGTGCGCTCGCGCGGTTCAGTCGACGACACGCTCGCTCGCGGTGTCGACAGTGCTGGCGGCGCCCGCCTCGTCGCTGCGGCCTGTGCAGGTCGCGCAGAGTCCGAAGATGTCGACGACGTGCTCAGCCGCCGTGAAGCCGTGGGTCGCGGCGACGCGCTGCGCCCACTGCTCGACCTCGGTCGCCTCGATCTCGACCGTGCGTCCGCACGACCGGCAGATCAGGTGGTGGTGATGCCCGGCGGTGACGCAGGCACGGTACAGGCTCTCGCCCTCCGGGCTGTGCAGCGAGTCGGCGCCGCCCGCGGCGGCGAGGCCGGACAGCGCCCGGTAGACGGTGGCCAGGCCGATGCCGGTGTTCTCGTCGCGAAGGGTCGCGTAGAGGTTCTGCGCGCTCACGAAGCCGCGCGCATCCGCGAGCGCTTCGCGCACCCGCTCACGCTGCCAGGTGTTGCGCTGAGCCATGGCCGCGAGTCTACCGGCGGGTCTTGAGCGCGGGCTGGGCGTCGATGCGGTCTCGGCGCGACCCGATCCCCCGGCAGACCAGGTAGATGACGAACGAGATCGTCGTGATGTACGGGCTCACCGGCAGGGTGCCCATCACGGCGAGCAGGATGCCCCCGACGGCCGACACGAATCCGAACAGCGCCGACAGCAGCGGCACCGCGAGCGGACCGGAGCTGATGCGCATCGCCGCGGCCGCGGGGGTGACCAGCAGTGCCATCACCAGCAGGGCGCCGATGATGTGCACGGCGACGGCGACGATGAGGCCGAGCAGCAGCATGAACGCGAGCGAGACCGCTGTCGTGGGCACGCCGCGCGCGGCGGCGGACTGCGGGTCGAGGGAGTCGAACCGCAGGGGACGCCAGACGAGCAGCAGCCCGAGCACGACCACGAGGCTGATGCCGATCAGCCAGCCCAGCTGGCTGTTCTGCACCGACACGATCTGCCCGGTGAGCAGGCTGAACCGGTTGGCGCTGCGTCCGTCGTAGAGCGACAGGAACAGGATGCCGAGGCCCAGTCCGAATGGCATGAGCACACCGATGATCGAGTTGCGCTCCCGCGCCCGCGCGCCCAGCACACCGATGATCGCGGCAGCCACGAGCGACCCCACGATGGAGCCGGTGACCACGTCGACGCCGATCAGCAGCGCCGCCGCCGCGCCGGCGAACGAGAGCTCGCTGATGCCGTGGACGGCGAAGGCCATGTCGCGCTGCATCACGAAGACCCCGATGAGCCCGCCGACGATGCCGAGCACAGCGCCGGCGATGATCGAGTTGGACACCAGCGCGAGGATGTCGCCGTAGTCGGCGAGGCCGCCGAACATGGCGTCGGCGATGTCGGCCCAGTTCATGCGTGCGCCCCCGCCCCGTCCGCGTCGTCGTGATGGTGGTGCGCGTCCTCGGCGTCGGGGGCGCCGACGACGACCAGCCGGCCGCCGGCTTCCATCACGAACACCGGCGCCCCGTACAGCGCCGACAGCGTCTCGGAGGTGAGCACCTCCGCGGGGGTGCCGAGCGTGAACCGACCGTGCGCGAGGTAGAGGATGCGGTCGACCGTCTCGAGCACCGGGTTGATGTCGTGGGTGACCAGCAGCACGCCGGCTCCCGCCCGGCGGCGGTGGCGGTCGATGAGCCCGATCACGGCCTGCTGGTTGGCGAGGTCGAGGCTGGTGAGCGGCTCGTCGCACAGCAGCAGGCGGGGCTCGTCCGCGAGCGCCTGCCCGACGCGGAGGCGCTGCTGCTCACCGCCGGAGAGCACGCCCACCGGCCGGTCGGCGAGCTCGCGCGCGCCGACCGCGTCGATCAGGGCGTCGACGCGGGCGCGGTCGCCCTTCTTCGGCAGGGCGAAGCCGAATCGGTGCCCGTCGACGCCGAGGGCGACGAGGTCGCGGCCGCGGAGGGCGACGTCGCGGGGGAGCGGCCGCTGCTGCGGGATGTAGCCGATGCGGCGGTTCCCTCGACGGCGAACAGGCTCGCCGAGGGCCGTGATGGTGCCGTCGCTGAGCGGCTCGAGCCCGAGGATCGCGCGCAGCAGTGTGGTCTTGCCTGATCCGCTCGGGCCGAGCACCGCGATCAGCTCGCCGGGTGCCACGGTCAGATCGAGCCCGCTCCACAGCTCACGGCCGTCGCGGCGCAGCGCCGCACCGGCGATCTGGAGCGGCGGGGCGCTCACGCCGCCAGCGCCGTCGCGAGCGCGTCGATGTTCTGCTGCATCCACGAGAAGTAAGTCTCGCCCTCCGGGAGGGTCTCTGTGAACTCGAGCACCGGGATCCCCTGCGCGTCGGCCTCATCCGACACCGCGGTCGTCTCGGCGCCGCCGGTCTGCGCGTTGACGATCACGACCGAGATGCTGCCCGAATCCAGCAGGCGCATGGCCTCGAGCAGCGTGGCCGGCGGCACGTCCTGGCCCTCCTCCACCGCCTCGCTGAACGCGTCCGGCGTCACGGTGACGAGCCCGGCCGCCTCGACGAGGTACACCGGCACCGGCTCGGTGACGAAGGTCTCCTCGCCCGCGTGCTCGGCATCGATGGCCGCGAGGGCGTCCTCGAGCCGGCCGATCTGCGCGAGGAACGCGTCGAGGTTCGCCGAGTACGCCGTCGCCTGATCAGGATCGAGGTCCGTGAGCTCGTCGGTGATCGCCTCGGCGACGTGCGCGATGGTGTGCGGGTCGTACCAGACGTGCTCGTTGAACCCCTCGACGTGGTCGTGGTCGTCCGCGTGGTCGTGGTCATCCGCGTGCTCATCGTCGTCATGGCCGCCGCTGACCGTGCCCTCTCCGCCCGCTGAGCCTGTCGAAGCGACCGCCGTGATCATCGGCGCCTCAGTGCCGGTCGCCTCGACCGCGGCGTCCATGTAGGCGTCGTAGCCGCCGCCGTTCGCGATGAGCAGATCGGCTCGCGAGATGCGCAGCTCGTCGCGCGCGCTGACCTCATAGGAATGCGGGTCCTGGGCAGGGGAGTCGATGATCGAGGTCACGGTGACGCTGTCGCCCCCGATCTCCTTCGCGATCTGGCCGTAGACGTTCGTCGAGGCGACGATCGCGATGCCCTCGGAATCTCCGGCGGTCGTGGCGCAGCCGGTCAGAGCGACGGCGGTCGTGGCGACCAGGACGAAGGCGGCGAGGCGGGATGGCATGCGCCCAGCCTAGGGCTATTGATAATCGTTCTCAAATCACGGATGCCGGCCGCTCCGCGTGGCGCCGCGACCAAAGCCCCGGTCCGCAACCGAGGCTGCGCTACTCTGGCCAGCGATCGGCAGAGGAGCCCCGTGACCACCACGCAGCAGATCGACCGTCCGTCCGTCGGGGCGCGCGCCCGCTACTCCGCACGACTCGCCCTGCCGTTCCAGGTCGGCAGCGTCGCCCTGGCGATCGCGCTGAGCCTGCTCGGATTCCCGGTGCAGCCGTGGCTCGCGGTGCTGCTCGTGCCGGCGCTGGCCGCACCGCTGCTGGTGGAGGCGGTCTTCCGCACGACGATCCCGTGGCCGCTCCAGCTGCACTACCTCATCTTCATCACGGCGGGCCCGTTCGCCGGCAGCTCCCTGAACGTCTACGGCGCGATCGCCGACTGGGACACCTGGGTGCACTTCGACTCCGGCGTGATGCTCGCCTGGCTCGGGATGCTGTTCGTGCTGCGCGCCGAGGAGCACGTGCGCGCGGCGCTGCCGCTCTGGTTCTCGCTCACGGTCATCGCCTTGACGCCGATGGCGTTCGCCGCGGCGTGGGAGATCTGCGAGTTCGCGAGCGACGTCCTGATCGGCACGGCGTCACAGGCGGGTGGCCTGAAGGACACCATGGCCGACATCGTCGCCGGCACCCTCGGCGGGCTGCTCGCCATCGCGATCGCCGCGCTATTCGGCCGGCCGCGCACGCTGCTTCCCGCGGCCCTCGCCGCGCGCGACTGACCGGCGGTCAGTCGAGCAGCAGCGCAGGCTCCTCGAGCACCGACGCGACGTCGGCGACGAAGCGGCTCACGCCGTCGCCGTCGATCACGCGGTGGTCGAACGACCCCGAGACGGTGGTGACCCAGCGCGGCCGCACCTCGCCGTCGACGACCCACGGCTTCTGGCGGATGGCGCCCATCGCGATGATGCCCGATTCGCCCGGGTTGATGATCGGGGTGCCGGCGTCCATCCCGAAGACGCCGATGTTCGTGATCGTGATGGTGCCCTGCTGCTGGTCGAGCGGAGTGGTCTTGCCCTCACGTGCCGTGAGGGTGAGCTTCTCCAGCGCCTTCGCGAGTTCGCGGGTGTTCAGGTTCTGCGCGTCCTTGATGTTGGGCACGAGCAGACCCCGCGGCGTGGCGGCCGCGATGCCCAGGTTGACGAAGTGGCGCACCCGGATCTCGGCGCTGCCGTCGGCGAGGTCGATCCAGGCGGCGTTGACCATCGGCGTGCGCCGGACGGCCCAGATGACGGCGCGGGCCATGATCAGCAGCGGCGAGACCTTGATGTCGGCGAAGTCGGTCGACGACTTCAGTCGCTTGACGAGCTCCATCGTGCGAGTCGCGTCGACGTCGGTCCACACCGACACGTGGGGCGCGGTGTAGGCGGAGCGGACCATGCCCGATGCGACGGCCTTGCGGACGCCCTTGACCGGGATCGTCTCCTCCCGGCCTTCGGCGGGCTCGGGTGCCGAGGGCGCGTCGGCGCCGGCGGACGCCGGGGCGGGGACGGCCGGGATGGTCTCCTCGCGCACATCCGGCCAGGCCGGCGTCTCGATGTTACGGAAGACGGAGGCCTGCGACGCGTGCTTGACCACGTCGTCGCGGGTCACCTCACCGGCGGGGCCGCTCGGGGTCACCTCGGCGAGGTCGACGTTGAGGTCGCGGGCGAGCTTGCGGATCGGCGGTTTCGCCACGACGCCGACGGATGCGGCGACCGGCCGCTCGGCCACCTTCCGCCGGCGGGACTGCACCTGCCCGCCGGTGCCGTAGCCGACCAGGACAGCACCACCGCCGTCGCTCTCGGCGGCGGGTTCGCCGTGCGCGCTGCGCCCGACGGTCACATCTGCGGCGGCAGCGGCATCCCCGCTCACCGGCGGGTCGATCGTGATGATCGGCGCGCCGACGTCGACCGTGTCACCCTCGGCTGCCAGCAGCGCGCCGACCGTGCCGGCGAACGGCGACGGCAGCTCGACGAGCGACTTGGCGGTCTCGATCTCGACGAGGACGTCGTTGACGGCGACCTCGTCGCCGGGGGCGACGCGCCACTGCACGATCTCGGCCTCGGTGAGACCCTCACCGACGTCGGGGAGGACGAATGTCTGGCTCATGCGGTGGGCTCCAAACGGATCAGTACGCGAGTGCCCGGTCGACGGCCTCGAGGATGCGGTCGGCGTCGGGAAGGTAGGTGCCCTCGAGCTTGGCGGGCGGGAACGGCACGTCGAAGCCGGACACCCGCAGGACAGGCGCCTCGAGGGCGTAGAACGCCTTCTCCATGACGGTCGCGGCGATCTCCGAGCCGAGCGAGGTGAACGCGGGCGCCTCCTGCGCGTAGACCATGCGGCCGGTGCGGCGCACGGAGTCGAGGATCGGACCGTAGTCGACGGGCGAGAGCGAGCGCAGGTCGATGACCTCGGCGGAGACGCCCTCGCCCTCGGCGAGCGCCGCGGCCTGCAGCAGGGTCGTGACCATGGCGCCGTGACCGACCAGCGTGACGTCGGTGCCGCGGCGCACGAGCCGCGATGCGTGCAGCGGCAGTGCGGGGGCGGCGGTGTCGACCTCGCCCTTCTGCCAGTACTTGCTCTTGGGCTCGAGGAAGATGACCGGGTCGTTCGAGGCGATGGCCTCCTGCATCATCCAGTACGCGTCGTTCGCGGTGGACGGGCTGACCACCCGCAGACCCGGCGTGTGGGTGAAGTAGGTCTCGGGGCTCTCCTGATGGTGCTCCACCGCGCCGATGTGGCCGCCGTACGGGATGCGGATGACCAGCGGCATCGTCAGCGCGCCCTCATGGCGGTTGGTGAGCTTCGCGAGCTGGGTCGTGATCTGGTCGAAGCCGGGGAAGACGAACCCGTCGAACTGGATCTCGATCACCGGCCGGAACCCGCCCATCGCGAGGCCGATCGCGGTGCCGATGATGCCCGATTCGGCGAGGGGCGTGTCGAGCACGCGCTGCTCGCCGAACTCGGCCTGCAGCCCCTCGGTCACCCGGAACACCCCGCCGAGCCGGCCGATGTCCTCGCCCATCAGCAGGACGCGGTCGTTTTCGGCCAGCGCGCGTCGCAGACCCGCGTTGATGCCCTTGCCGAGCGGCATCGTCTCCACGCTCACGGCGCCTCCTCGTTGAACGACGCCTCATAGTCGGCGAGCCACCGCCGCTGCTCGTCGATGAGCGGGTGCGGCTCCGAGTAGACGTGGGCGAACATCGAGTCCGCCTCGATGCCGCCGAGGGCCATCGTGCGCTCTCGCGCGTCGTCGGCGAGCGCCTTCGCGTGCGCGTCCACGTCGTCGAAGAACCCGGCGGATGCCCCCCGGCCCTCCAGGAACGCCCGCATCCGGGTGATCGGGTCACGCTGCGCCCACGACTGCTCCTCGTCGGAGGTGCGGTACTTGGTGGGGTCGTCGCTGGTCGTGTGCGCACCCATCCGGTAGGTCAGCGCCTCGATCGCGCGCGGGCCGGCGCCGCCGCGCGCCTCGTCGAGCGCGACCTTCGTGACGGCGTAGCTGGCGAGCACGTCGTTGCCGTCGACCTGGACCGACGGCATCCCGTAGCCCTCGCCGCGACGCACGAGCGGCGCCTTCGACTGGGTGGCCACCGGCACCGAGATCGCCCAGTGGTTGTTCTGCAGGAAGAAGACCTCCGGCGCGTTGTAGCTCGCCGCGAAGACCATCGCCTCGTGCACGTCGCCCTGGCTGGATGCCCCGTCGCCGTAGTAGACGATGACCGCCTCGTCGGTCTCCGGGTCGCCCGTGCCGCACTTGCCGTCGAACACGAGTCCCATGCCGAGCCCGGTCGCGTGCAGCGTCTGCGACCCGAGCACGAGCGTGTAGATGTGGGTGTTGCCGTTCTTCGGATCGAACGGGTCCCATCCGCCGTGGGTGAGGCCTCGCATCACGCGGATGATGTCCACGGGGTCGACCCCGCGGATCGTGCACACCACGTGCTCGCGATACGAGGGGAACAGGTGGTCCTGCGCACGCGCCGCGCGTGCGGAGCCGACCTGCGCGGCCTCCTGCCCGAAGCTCGGCGGCCAGAGGGCGAGCTGCCCCTGCCGCTGCAGGTTGGTCGCCTCGCGGTCGAACGCGCGGATCGACACCATGTCGCGGTAGAACTGCTCGAGGTCGGCGTCGGCCAGACCCTCGATCAGTGCGAGGTAGGGCTCGGCGGCCGGAGTCGGGGCGAGCGTCCCGTCGGCCGCGAGCACGCGGACGAGACCAGGGTCGTCGTGGGCCATTTCTCTACGCTAGCCCGCGCCCCGGGTGCCCCTCTGGGAGGTCTTTCACAACGGATGCGGCAATCCGCAGTACCTTCTCGACAGACTCCTCTTCGCCGACCGTGATCCGCACGCCATCGCCCGCGAACGGCCGGACCACCAGCCCGCCGGCGTCGAACGCGGCCGCGACGTCCACGGCGTGCTCGCCCGCGGGCAGCCACACGAAGTTGCCCTGCGCCTCGGGGACCGACCATCCGGCTGCCCGCAGCCCCTCCGCGAGCCGGTCGCGGCGCTCGGCGATCACGGTGATGCGCTCGCGCAGCTCGGCTTCGGCGTCGAGGCTCGCCAGCGCGGCAGCCTCGGCGGGAGCCGTGACCGACAGCGGGATGCCGGTGGTGCGGGCGGCGTCGAGCACGCGCGCGTGCCCCACCGCATAGCCGATCCGCAGGCCGGCCAGTCCGTAGGCCTTCGAGAACGTGCGCAGCACGACGAGGTTGTCGCGTCTCGTACCGCCCAGCAGCCGCATCCCGTCGACCGCGTCGGGGTCGGTGACGAACTCCGCGTACGCCTCGTCGAGGATGACGAGCACGTCGCCCGGCACCCGGTCGATGAACTGCTCGAACTCGGCCTGCGTGATGATCGGCCCGGTCGGATTGTTCGGCGTGCACACGATGACGACGCGGGTGCGGTCGGTGATCGCCTCCACCATGGCATCGAGGTCGTGCCGGAAGTCCGCAGTCAGCGGCACCGCCACCGACGTGGCACCGGCGACGACCGCCAGACCCGGGTAGGCCTCGAACGAGCGCCAGGCGTAGACGACCTCGTCACCGGGACCGGAGGTGGCCAGGACCAGCTGCGACAGGATCGAGACGCTGCCGGCGGCGATGTGCACCTCGTCCGGCTCGACCCCGAACCGGTCGGCGAGACGCTGAGCGAGGCGCGCGGCGCCGGCATCGGGGTAGCGGTTGACCGCGGTGGCGGACTGCATCGCCGCGATGACGCCGGGGAGCGGATCGAACGGGTTCTCGTTGCTCGACAGCTTGAACGCATCGGCGCCCGCCTGACGACCCTGTCGATAGGGCGGCAGGGCGGCGATGGCGGGGCGGACGCGGACGGGAATCTGGGGAGCGTCGGTCACGTGCCGAGTCTAGGCGGCGGGCCCAGGAGGCTGCCCCGCGCTCATGCGCGCGTCCGCCGGGCCAGAACCGGAATTTCCGGCATTCCGCTGCGTCGGCACTTCGTGCGACACTTTGCGCACTATGCGCTTCCTCATCCGCGTCCTCGTCAACGCGTTCGCCATCTGGGTCGTCACGCTCATTCCCGTGCTCGGCGTGACCGTCGTCGCGTTCGAGCCGCAGGAGACGCTGCAGGTCGTCTTGACCTATCTGCTCGTCGCGGCGGTGTTCGCGCTGGTGAACACCATCATCGGCACGGTCATCAAGATCGTCGCGTTCCCGCTGTACATCCTCACGCTCGGGCTCATCTCGCTGATCATCAACGGCTTCCTGCTGTGGCTGACGGCGTGGCTCACCCACTGGTGGAGCTGGGGCCTGCGCGTCGAGGACTTCTGGTGGGGTGTGGTGGCCGCGCTGATCATCTCGCTCATCAACTGGGTGTTCGGCATCGTGCTGCGCCCGCAGGCCTCGCGCAGCTGACCGCTCACGGCCGCTCGGCGGCGTACTCGAACACGTCGATGGACGCGGCGTGGTCGAGCTCGTCGAAGAGCTGGCGCACCGCCTCCATCCGGGGATCGGGTGACGCATCGAGCAGGGCGGCCGTCTCGGCGTAGGCGGCAGCGCTGTGCGCATCGAGGTCGAGCACCACGTCACCGGGCACCGCGGTGCGCTCGGCCACGATGCTTCCCGGTGCACCGACCGGATCGGCGTGACCCCCGCCGGCGAGCGCGGCCACCGGGTCGTCGCGGTGGCGCAGCGCCACGCTGAGCGTGCGGTCGTCGAGGTCTGCCTCGACCGGGCTGCCGAGCGTGATGAGGGTCTTCGCCGCGAACCCGCCCTCCAGCGCGAGGCGGGAGCCGACCATGGCGCCCTGCGAGTGCCCGGCGATGTGCACGACGTCGCCCCGCCGGGCGCCGGCCCGATGCAGGGCCTCGGCCGCTGCGCTGTACGACGCGGACCGCACCCCGCGGTACAGCTGCAGGTTCGAGGCCATGTCGAACGCCTCCGTGCCGCCGCGCACCGCCATCGAGCGGGTGCCCGAGATGTAGACGGCGAACTGCCGCGCGCCGTCGGGCATCGTGTACCGCTCGACACGGACACGCGCCCGATCGGCGGGGATCCGAGACGCCGCGTCGGCCAGGTCGCGCGGCGCCGTCGCCGCCGCTCCGGCCGGTGCGGGCAGCAGAGTCACCCGCACCTCGGACACGACGGGGAGCAGCCGGGCGTGGCGGGGGATGCGTCCGGAGCCGTCGAGGGCGACCCCCTGTGCGAGCAGGTACGTGCCGGCGGCCGCCCAGGCCGCGAGCACCGGGCTGAACGCGGCGAGCCCTGCGCCGGCCTGCACCGTGAGGATGCCGGGCTGCATCAGCGCCTGCCCGACGGTCCGCTCCGCCGACTCGTAGCCCGCCGCCGTCCGACGGAGGTCGCCGGCGAGATCGTCCGACTGCTGCATCGCCTCCCGCACCGGCCGGTCGAGGCGGTCCGTCGCCGATCCGACAAGGGACCCGGCGAGGGCGTGGTCGGCCGCGAAGACCTGGTTCAGCGCCGAACCGACGAGGGTGCGGATGTGCGCGAGCTCGTCGGCCAGTGCCGCGAACCCGGCCGCGGCGCGCTCGAGCGTGACGGTGTCGACGGCCACCACACCGCCGCCGCGCACGTCGAGGTCGTCGCTCACCGCAGCGGCACCCGCAGGCTCGCCTCGAGCAGCGTGCCGAAGAGCCCCACCCGATCCCGCACTTCCTGGGCTCCGGCGGCCAGATCGCGCACCGTGCCGCTCCACGCCTCGGTGCGCGCGTGGAAGGCACGGGCGCTCGGAGACTGCCAGTCGGTCGCCGCGGCGAGCCGGGTCGCCTCGAGTCCCGCGGCCTCGAGCCGGAGCCTCGCCTGGTCGAGCTGACGGAAGGCGAGATCGATCGTGGCGAGCAGGGTGGGGGTGGTCACAGCATCCACTGTCCGCCCCGGAGAAGTGCGTCGGGGGCTCGCGCACGAGATCGGGGAGCCGGCCGCGGCGAGGCGCTGCTGTGCAGGAACGGGATGCACCCACCACAATGGGCCTATGTCCGCGAGCCCTGCCGCGCCCTTCCGGGTCGTCTTCGTGTGCACGGGCAACATCTGCCGGTCGCCGATGGCCGAGGTCGTGTTCCGCTGGTTCGCCGACGCGGCGACGATGGGGGAGCGGGTCGTGTCGACGAGTGCCGGAACCGGCGACTGGCACGTGGGCGAGCGCGCGGACGTGCGCACGATCGAGGCCCTCGAACGGCGGGGCTACAACGGGTCTCTGCATCGCGCACGACAGTTCGCGCACACCGACTTCGACCGCAACGACCTGGTCGTCGCGCTCGACCGCAGCCACGAGCGGATCCTGCGGGGATGGGCAAGGGACGAAGCCGACACCGACAAGATCGCGCTGCTGCTGTCGTTCGACTCCACGGCCACCAGCCTCGACGTGCCAGACCCGTACTATGCGGGCCCGGGAATGTTCGACGAGGTGCTCGGTATGATCGAGAGTGCGAGCCGGGCGCTCTTCCGGCAGCTCGAACCCGCGATCCGCTCGGCCACCTGAGGTCGAGCCCGCCCGGACGGAGCCTGCGTGTCCTCTCTCCCCCCTCAGCCCCTCAGCCCGCTCGACGGCCGCTACCGCGCCGCCGTGTCGCCGCTGGCCGACTTCCTCTCCGAGGCCGGTCTCAACCGCGCCCGGGTCGAGGTGGAGGTCGAGTGGCTGATCGCCCTGACCGATCGCTCGCTGTTCGGCTCGTCACCGCTCTCCGACGCCGACAAGACCCGCCTCCGCGCGCTGTACGTCGACTTCGGCCAGACCGAGATCGACTGGCTCGCGGAGAAGGAGGCGGTCACCCGCCACGATGTGAAGGCCGTCGAGTACCTGGTGCGCGACCGTCTGTCCACGCTCGGCCTCGACGCCATCGCCGAGCTCACGCATTTCGCGTGCACGAGCGAGGACATCAACTCGGCCTCCTACGCGATCACCGTGCAGCGCGCCGTCGCCCAGGTGTGGCTGCCGAAGCTGCGCGCGGTGATCGCGAAGCTCGCCGGGATCGCCGACGAGCACCGTGACGCCGCCATGCTGTCGCGCACGCACGGGCAGCCGGCCACCCCGTCCACCATGGGCAAGGAGATCGCCGTGTTCGCATGGCGTCTCGAGCGGGTCGCCGCGCAGATCGAGGGCGGCGACTACCTCGCCAAGTTCTCCGGCGCCACGGGCACCTGGTCGGCGCACCTCGCCGCGGAGCCCGACGTCGACTGGCCCGAGCTGTCGCGGTCGTTCATCGAGGGGCTCGGCATCGGCTTCAACGTGCTGACCACCCAGATCGAGTCGCACGACTGGCAGGTCGAGCTGTACGACCGCGTGCGTCACGCCGGCGGGATCCTGCACAACCTCGCCACCGACATCTGGACGTACATCTCGCTCGGGTTCTTCGCGCAGATCCCGGTCGCGGGCGCGACCGGCTCGTCGACCATGCCGCACAAGATCAACCCGATCCGCTTCGAGAACGCCGAGGCGAACCTCGAGATCTCCGGCGGCCTGCTGCAGACGCTGTCGCAGACGCTCGTCACCAGCCGGATGCAGCGCGACCTCACCGACTCGACGACGCAGCGCAACATCGGCGTGGCCTTCGGCCACTCGCTGCTCGCCCTCGACAACCTCGAGCGCGGGCTCGGCGAGATCTCGCTCGCGCAGCACGTGCTGCTGGCCGACCTCGACGCCAACTGGGAGGTGCTCGCCGAGGCCATCCAGACCGTGGTGCGGGCCGAGATCGCCGCCGGGCGCTCGCAGATCACCGACCCGTACGCGCTCCTGAAGGACCTCACCCGCGGGCGCCGCGTCGGCGGAGCGGAGCTGGCCGAGTTCGTCCGCGGCCTCGACATCGGGGATGCCGCCAAGCAGCGCCTCCTCGAGCTCACCCCCGCGACCTACACCGGCCTCGCGTCGGCGCTCGTCGACGAGCTGTAGCTCGCCGGCGGCCCGTCGCCGAAACAGGTGTTCTGGCCAGCACAGGTCGGTTAGCGCCGGTTTCTTCCTGTTCCGGCCGGAACACCTGTTCCAGGCGGCAGCGGCAGAGGAACAGCGGCTGCCGCGACCTTCGCTACGCGCTGGGCGCTGGGCGCTGGGCCAGCGGCCGGCTACTTCTTCGCGCGGGCGGAGCCGGTGGCATCCGGCTCGCTGTCGTCCGGGTCGTCGAGCAGCACAGGGCGATCGATCGGCTTCTGCACGTCGGCGGGGTCGACGACGAGCAGCAGGAGGGCGATCCCGAGCAGCACCACGATGAACGTGATGCCGGCCACGACGAGCCCGACGACGAGCGCGTGGGAGCTCTGCCCCTCGAACCGCGACTGGAAGAACCCCATCGACACCAGCGTCACGACACCGGCGAACAGGGCGGCCACGAACGCGAGCCCGAGCAGCTGCACGGGCTTCATCAGGTCGCGGCGGGTGGGCTTGTCGTCGGTCACACCGACACCTCCTTGCGCGGGGAGAACCCGGCGATCGCGAGATAGACCGCGATGATGGCCGCGTAGCCCCCGAAGACGCCCACGGCGATTGTGGTGCCGGTGAGCGTGAAGTCATGGCCCTCGACCGTGTAGTCGAGTGAGAACGTCGGCGAGACGAACAGGGTCGCGATGCCGAGCACGAGAGTCAGGATGCCGATCACGAACGTGTCGCGCGACTCGGCGCGACCCCGCCAGCCGACGATCGTCTCGACGAGGCCGGTGGCCAGCGCCCACACGATCACCAGCGTGAAGAACAGCGCGTCCGAGCGCAGCGGCGGCAGGCCGCCCGCCATGCCCGCGAGGATCGAGAGGATGCCCAGCACGACCGACGGCCAGCGGCGGTCGGCGGGGTACACCAGCCATGCGGCGGTCAGGTGGATGATGCCCGTGGCCAGCGCGAACCCGCTGAAGACGGCGAGCCCCACCGCAGCCGAGTGATCGGTCGAGAACGTGATCATGACCGCGGCGAGCGCCGCGAACAGGGCGCGCAGCAACTGGACGTGGCGCACCTCGAAGGTGCGGGGAGTGGATGCTGCGGTCACGACGTTTCCTGTGGGCGAAGGGATCTCCCCAGTCTAGGTCGTGGTCACCTGTGGCCCCGCCGGGCGGCGCCCGCCAGGGCCGCCCTAGAAGTCGGCGATGACCAGCTTCTTCATCTCCAGCATCCGCTGATATGCGCCGGGCTTGCGCAGGAGCACGTCCATGTCCGCCGGAACGATCTGCCAGCTGAGGCCGAACCGGTCGACGAGCCACCCGCACTGCTCCGCCTGCGGCACGGCCGACAGCGACTCCCAGAGCCGGTCGATCTCCGCCTGATCTGCGCAGCGCACCTCGAACGAGTTGCCCACCCCGAAGGTGAAGTCCTGCTCGACGCCCGAGTCCATGGCGGCGAACGTCTGGCCCTCGAGGGTGAAGTCGCTGAACATGGCCGAGCCGGGTGCGGCCGGCCCGGTCTGCTCCGGGTAGGGCGCGAAGAACCCCGGCGCCGCGTCGCCGAAGACCGAGGTGTAGAAGTCGATGGCCTCCTTCGCCCGGTTCTGGGCGGGGCCGCTGAACAGCAGCTGGGGGACCACGAACGGCCGCGGGCCGCCGGACGGGTCGGCGAGGAGCAGCTGCCAGCTCACCCCGTAGCGATCCTGCAGCCATCCGTAGCGCGGGCTGTACGGGTACTCGTCGAGCGGCATCAGCACGGTGCCGCCGTCGGCGAGCGCCGCCCACACCGCGTCGAGCCGGTCGCGTGCGGTCTGCTCGTCGCCGAGCTGCAGCGGGTCGAAGTTGAGCATGAACGACACCGCCGGGTTCGGTGCGAACTCGCCGCCGGCGTTGATGAGCGTCAGGCGGAAGCCCTCGATCACGACGGCGACCGTGACCGGCTCGCCCGCGAGCGCGCGCTGGAACTCGGGCAGGCCCTCGTCGGGATAGCGCCCCGTGACCTCGGCGGTCGCGCCGGGGAACGCGGCGGCATAGAACTCGCCCGCCTCGGCCGCGTTGCCGTTGAACCACAGGTTGGGGACGATCTTCTGCATCATGCCTCCCGGATGTCGGCTCCAGCATCCGTCGGTCCCGGACCGCTCCGCAAGGGGGGCGGCTACCCGTCGGCCGCGCCTGCTGGGAGGATGTCAGCGGGAGGCAGCCATGATCCGACTCGCCACGATCGGCACCAGCATGATCACCGGGATGCTCGCCGATGCGGTGCGCGTCGTCGACGGCATCACCATCGAGACCGTCTACTCGCGGGATGCGGCCAAGGCCGCGGCGAAGGCCGCCGAGTTCGGCGCCGCGGGGTCGAGCGACGACCTCGACGCCGTGCTCGCCTCGCCGGACATCGACGCCGTGTACATCGCGTCGCCGAACAGCGAACACGGCGCGCAGGTGCGCAAGGTGATCGCTGCGGGCAAGCACGTGCTGGTCGAGAAGCCGGCGGTCACGACCGCGGACGAGTGGCTGGAGCTTGTCGGATCGGCCGACGAGGCGGGCGTCGTGCTGCTCGAGGCGATGCGCACCGAGTACGACCCCGGCACCGCCCTCGTGCGGTCGCTGCTGCCCGAGCTCGGCGTGCTGCGCGCCGCGTCCCTGCGGTACGCCTCGCGGTCGTCGCGCTACGACCTCGTGCTTGCCGGCGAGCGCGTGAACATGTTCGACCCGGCCATGGCCGGCGGCGCGCTGTTCGATCTGGGCGTGTACTGCGTGCATGCGATGGTGACGCTCCTCGGCGTGCCGGAGAGCGTTCACGCCGACGTGCTGCCTGTGCCGTCGGGCGTCGACGGCGCGGGCACGATCCTGGCGCGCTACCCGGGCGCGGTGGTGTCGCTCGAGTACTCCAAGATCTCGACGACCCACCTCCCCAGCGAGATCCAGGGCGAGGACGCGACGCTCGTCATCGACCACATCGCGAGCCCGCGGTCGGTGCGCCTCGTGCGGCGCGACGGCTCGGAGGAGCTGCACGAGCTCACCCAGCCGCAGCACGAGCTGCGCGGCGAGGTCGAGCGCTTCGTGGAGCTGGTGTCCACGGGTCAGGATGCTGCCGCCGACCACGACCGCACGACCGAGACCCTGCGCATCATCGAGGCGGTCCGGGCGGGGTCGTGACCGCCCCCGGCGGACGACGCCGCCCGCATTCACCGCAGTTCCCGGCATCCACCGGCGTTGAAACGGCGATGGATGCCGGAAACCACGCGGAACGGTCGCCGACCCGGAAGCCGCGCCGCCGACGGGCCGGGGCCACGGCGGCGATCTGCCTCGCCGGGCTGACCCTCGCCGGGCTGACCCTCGCCGCCTGCGCTGCCGCCGCCCCGGGGCCGACCGCGACCCCGGCTCGCTCGACCTCGACGCCGCCGTCGGAGGCGGCGAGCGCTGTGCCGGACGGTCCGGAGACGATCGCGGAGGGACTTCAGGCGCCGTGGTCGCTCGTCTTCACCGCCGCCGGCACGCCGCTCGTCGACGAGCGCGACAGCGGCCGCATCCTCGAGCTCCTCGCCGACGGGACGCCCCGCGAGGTCGGGCGGCTCGACGACGTCGCCCATGGCGGCGAAGGCGGCCTGCTGGGCCTGGCAGTGCGCGGTGAACAGCTGTACGTCCACTCCACTGCGGCGGGCGGCAACCGGGTGCAGCGATTCGCGCTCGAGGGCTCGCCCGGCTCGTACTCCCTCGGCGAGGGGACGACGCTGCTCGACGGGCTGCCGTCCGCCGGCAACCACAACGGCGGCCGCATCGCGTTCGGTCCGGACGGGATGCTGTACGTCACCGCCGGCGACGCGGCCCAGCCTCCGCGGGCGCAGGATCCCGACAGCCTCGGCGGCAAGATCCTGCGGATGACGCCGGATGGCGGCATCCCGGCCGACAATCCGACACCCGGCTCGCTGGTCTACAGCTCCGGCCACCGCAATGTGCAGGGCCTCGCGTGGGCGGACGACGGCACGATGTACGCGACCGAGTTCGGTCAGGACACGTGGGACGAGCTCAACGTGATCGTCGCCGGGGGCAACTACGGCTGGCCGACCGTCGAGGGGACCGGCGGCGAGGACCTCGGCTTCGTCGACCCGATCGCGGTCTGGAGTCCAGACGACGCGAGCCCGAGCGGCATGACGATCGCCGGCACCACCCTCTACCTCGCGAACCTGCGCGGCGAGGTGCTGCGCTCGATCGATACCGACGGGTTCGCCGCGACCGAGCTGTTCGCCGGCGAGTACGGGCGCCTCCGCGATGTCGCGCTCGCGCCCGACGGGCGCCTGTGGCTGCTGACGAACAACACCGACGGACGCGGCGACGCGCGCGAAGGCGACGACCGGATCGTCGCCGTGCCCGTGCCCTGACCGCCGGCCCCCGTATTCACCGCACTTTCCCGCGTCCACCGGCGTACGGACTGCGCGGGATGCGGGGAACTGCGCTCGACTGCGCGCAAACCCCGGCTTGACCTGTCGCCCCTCTCGCGCTAAATTACATTTGTAAATTAGTTGTAGAGGCGGCCATCATGGAGCGCGAAGACCCGCGCTGGACGCGTTCGCGTGCAGCGCTCATCGCCGCTGTGACGACCCTGCTCGACGAGGGCCGCGCGCCCAGCATCACCGACATCGTGGCGACAGCGGGCGTGAGCCGTCCGACGTTCTACCAGCACTTCGGGGATGTGCCGACGGCGTGCGGCGCCGCAGGACTCGAGCGCCTGCGGTCGCAGTTCGAGAGCATCCCGGGCCCGGTCGATTCCGGGCAGGGTGAGGACGAGGTCATCGCCACGATGACCCGTCTGCTCGAGCACCTCCTGGCCCATCGCGTCTTCTACTGCGCGGTCCTCAACGAGGCCGGCGAGCGCGCCCTCACCGAGGGGATCGTGGCGTTCCTCGTCGACCGCATCGTGCACGTCTCCCCGTTCGGCGCTCGACTGCGCGCCCGCCCCGGCCCGCACACCTCCGACCGCGTGACCGCCCTGGCCGCCGGCCTGGTCTGGCTCATCATCGGCTGGCTCACCCGCGACGAGCCGGAGCCCGCCGCCCAGATGGCCGCGCGGGTGATCGCCGTCATCTCGTTCTTCACCGGCGCGTCCGACGCGTCTGCGTGACTCCCTTCTCTCGAAAGCCTTCCCGCATGTCTGTCTCCGCTGTGCTCACCGCACTCAAGAAGTCCCGCCGCACCCGGGTGGTCCTCACCGGGATCGCCCTCGTGCCGCTCATCTACGCCGGCGTGCTCACCTGGGCCAACCTCGACCCCACCCACAACCTCGACGGCGTCCCGGCCGCCGTCGTCGATGAGGACTCGCCCACCGTCGTCGACGGCTCGAGGGTCGACCTCGGCGCCACGCTGACCGACGAACTGACCTCCAGCACGAGCGAGGACAACTTCGACTGGCGGCGCATGAGCGCGGACGACGCCGCATCGGCCCTGGCCTCCGGCGAGGTGCTGGCGGTGCTCACGGTCCCCGAGGACTTCTCCGCGACCGCGACGTCGGTGGCTGGCGACGACCCCGCCGCCGCTGCGCCGGCGACCCTGAGCATCGAGAGCAACGACGGCGCGAGCATGATCTCCGGCACGATCGCCACGACGATCGCCCACACCATCCGCACGACGCTCGCCGACGAAGTGGCCGCCGAGTACCTGGACAAGGTCTATCTCGGCTTCACGACCCTGCACGACGAGCTCGGCGATGCCGCGGACGGCGCCGGCGACCTCGCCGACGGCGCGACCACGGCTGCCGACGGCAGCGGCGCCCTCGTGGTCGGGCTGAACGAGCTGGCCGACGGCAGCACGCGCCTCGCCGACGGCGCGCAGACCCTCGCCGACGGCGCCCACGACGTCGATGCCGGCGCGGGCCGCCTGTCGAGCGGCCTGGACGAGCTCGCCGCGCAGACGACCGACCTGCCCGCGCAGACCGCACGGCTGAGTGCGGGCGCGGGGTCCGCGGCATCCGGTGCGAAGACCCTGTCGACCGGGCTCGACGCCCTGTCCACCGGGGCCACCACGCTCGATGCCGGCGCGACCGCCGCGCTCGGAGGTGCGCAGCGGATCGGCGACGGCCTGTCTCAGCTCGCCGCGAGCACCCCGACGCTGGCCGCCGGGGCGGGCAGCGTCAGCGACGGGCTCGACTCCCTGATCGCGAACTGGGCGCACCTCTCCGACACGCAGCGGCAGGCCACCCTCACCACCTTGGCCGCCGGAGCACACGCCGTCGCGGGAGGGGCCACGACCGCCGACGGCGCCGCCCAGTCACTCGCGACCGGGGCGACGAGCCTCGTCGGCTCGGCCGCCGACGGCACCGGCCTCGCCGCGCTCGCGCAGGGTGCGGGCACCCTCGCCGACGGCACGGCCACCGCAGCGGCGGGGGCGCACACGCTCCGCGACGGATCCGCGCAGCTCGCCGCGGGGGCCGAGAAGCTCGCCGGGAAGACCCCGACGCTGCGGGACGCCATCGCGACGGCGGCAGCCGG
The DNA here is from genome assembly GCF_027943945.1 of Microbacterium terricola. Lineage (NCBI taxonomy): Bacteria > Bacillati > Actinomycetota > Actinomycetes > Micrococcales > Microbacteriaceae > Microbacterium > Microbacterium terricola. The sequence continues at coordinate 3,204,809 of NZ_AP027141.1, forward strand.
GGCCTCGGCACTCGCCACCGGCTCGTCCGACCTCGCCGACGGCGCGGCGACCCTCGCCGGCAAGACCGGGGAGCTGGCCGCCGGCGCCGGGACGGCCGCCGACGGCGGGCAGGACCTCGCCCGCGGACTCACCACCCTCAGCCTCGGCGCGGACGATCTGCGTGACGGGCTCGCCGGCGGGGTGGCCGACGTGCCGACCTACACGGATGCGGAGGCTGCTCACCTGAGCGAGGTCGCCGCGTCGCCGGTCGAGGTCGACGCCACCCGCGTCAACGAGGTGCCCGCGTACGGGTACGGCCTGGCCCCGTACTTCACGGCCCTCGCCCTGTGGGTGGGCGCGCTCGCGTTCTACCTGATGATGCCGGCGCTGTCGCGGCGTGCGCTCGAGGGCCGCGGCTCCGCGTTCACCGTCGCGCTGCGCAGCTATCTGCCCGGCGCGGCCATCGGCCTCGCGCAGAGCGTGCTCGCCACCGGCATCCTCGTCCTGATGGTCGGCATCCACCCGGCCGATTCGTGGGGCCTGTTCGGCATGATCGCCCTCACCAGCGTGACCTTCGTCGCCATCAACCAGGCGCTGATCGCGCTGCTCGGAGCGCCCGGTCGCTTCCTCGCGCTGGTGCTGATCGTGCTGCAGCTGGCGGCCGCCGGGGCGACCTACCCGATCCAGACGTCCGCCGGGTTCTTCCAGACGATCCACTCCTGGCTGCCGCTGACGCATTCGGTGGAGGCATTCCGCTCGCTGATCGCCGGCGGTGACATCGGGATCGCGGCGGCCGTCGGGGTGCTGCTCGCCTGGCTGGCCGGCGCCCTGGCGGTGACGGTGTTCGCGACCCGGCTCACGCGGCGGCGCGAGCGCATCGGCATCCCGATCCGCGCTCCGCGACCCGCTCAGCGGACCTCCCGCGTGGCGACCGCCTAGTTCGCCCACCCCCGCCCCCATGCCGTTTACGGACGCGACACGCCGCATCCGCCGGGAGCCACGCGGCGTGTCACATCCGTAAACGGGTGGGAGGGAGCGGGGCCTGCGCCCGGTCTGTCAGTTAGCCGGCCAGGAACGCGAGGGCGGCCTCGCGGAAGACCCGCGAACCGGGGGCGTTGAAGTGGTGGCGGCCGGGGATCTCGACGAAGGTGCCCTGCGGGCAGGCGGCGGCGAGCGCCCGGGAGCCCTCGATGATCGCGTCGAGCGAGCCGGTCGCGAACAGCACGGGCTGCGCGGGGGCGTGGGCCGGATCGGGGTCGACGGTGCCCGAGGCCCGCATGCCGCCCGCGATCGCGAGCAGGGCGCGCAGGTCATTGCCGGCGACCCGCTCGGTCAGGGCGATGTAGTTCTGGGTCACCGGGTCGGTGACGGGGGTGCCTTCTTCGACGAGCGCCCGCACCTGGGCGATGTCGAGGCGGGCGAGCGGGATGCCGTCGGGCACCCCGCCGAGCACGACCCGCTCGATCCGGTCGGAGAGGTCGAGCGCGACCTCCCACCCGACGCGGGCGCCGAGGGAGTAGCCGACGTAGCGGGCGGTGTCGACGAGGTACGTGTCGAGCACCGCCTCGATGTCGCCGGCGAGCGTGCGCAGACCGTAGTCGCCCGGCTCGTGCGGCTTGTCGCTCGCGCCGTGCCCGCGCTGATCGAGACCCAGCACCCGGTAGCCCGCCCGCAGCAGGTCGCGCACCCACCCCGTGCTGACCCAGTTGTCGCGCGTGCTGGACGCGAAGCCGTGCACGACGACGACCGTCGGCAGCGCCTCGTCTCCCCACGTGTAGGTCGCGATTCGATGCCCGTCGCCGACCATCACGAACTGCGGGTCGGGCATCTCGGTGAGGGGCGCGATGACGGTGTTCACCCTGACAGTCTGCCGCGCCGGTGCCGCGTCCGGGATGCGCGGTGGCTCAGCGCGCGCTCTCCGGATGATGCCGGAACTGCCGCGAGCCGAGCACCCGCTCGACCCGCAGCTCGAGCACCACGCGCTCCGGGTTCACTCGCGGCTGACGATAGCGCGCGGCGTACAGCGCGACCGCGTGGGCGACAGCATCCGCGTCCTCGATCACCTCTGCCGTCCCCTCGAAGCTGATCCAGCGCGCCCGGTCGACCGAGCAGACGGTCGCCCTGCCCCGGCGCTGCGCGTTCAGGAACTTCTGGGAGCCGCGCGATCCGATCACGCGCACGATGCCGTCCTCGTAGGTGAATCCGACCGGAACGGCGTGGATGCGGTCGTGCCGCCCGAGCGTCGACAGCGTCGCGAGATGGTACTCGCGGAGGAACTCATGGGCGTCGGGAGTCAGCACGGCTTCAGCCTAGGTTCCGCCGCCCCCGCTTGCGGGATGCATCGATAAACGATAGATTCCTACCGTTCTTCGGGAAGGAAACAGCATGGGCAACGCGACGATCGTGGTCTTGCGGGTGGTGATCGCCCTGGCGCTGGCGGGTTCGCTGGTGGTCCAGACAGTCATCGTGCCCCTGCTGTGGATCGACCTCGAGGGCGAGGTGCTGTGGGGCCGGATCGCGCTCGTCACGATCGCCGTGCTCGGTGTGGCGACCATGCAGGTGTTCGCGGTGTGCGTGTGGCAGCTGCTGACCAAGGTGCGGAAGGGGTCGGTCTTCTCGCCGGGGTCGTTCCGCTACGTCGACGTGATCATCGGCGCGATCGCCGTCGCCGCTCTGCTCGCGTTCGCGCTGGCGGTCGTGCTCGCGCCCGGCAGCACCGCCCCCGGGCTCGTCGGGCTGATCTGCGGCGCGGCGCTCGTGCTCGGCGGTATGGCGCTGCTCGTCGTCGTGATGAAGACGCTGCTCCGGCAGGCCATCGACCGCGACGTCGAGGCGCGGACGCTGCGCTCCGAGCTCGACGAGGTGATCTGACCATGCCGATCGTGGTCGACATCGACGTGATGCTCGCGCGCCGGAAGATGTCGGTGGGAGCCCTCGCCGAGCGGATCGGGATCACCCCCGCCAACCTCGCGGTGCTGAAGAACGGTCGCGCGAAGGCGGTCCGGTTCACCACGCTCGACGCCCTGTGCGAGGTGCTCGAGTGCCAGCCGGGCGACCTGCTGCGGTGGGAGCCGGGCGACGAGCCGGCCGATCGGATCGAACCGCGATAGTCGGGTGCATCCTGTCAGGGACGAGCAGGCTGGATCAGGAAGGGGGACACCGTGATCGCGGATCTCAACCGGCTCGTCGACTACATCGAAGACCACCTCAGCGAGGACATCGCCGTCGCCGGCCTGGCGAGCAGTCTCGGCACGACGGAGTATCACCTCCGCCGGATGTTCTCGTCCCTGGCCGGCATGCCGCTGTCGGAGTACGTGCGACGGCGTCGCATGTCCGCCGCATCGGCCGACGTCCTCGGCGGGGGCGACCTGCTCGGCATCGCAGTGCGGTTCGGCTACGGCTCGACCGAGGCGTTCGGTCGGGCCTTCCGCGCGGTTCACGGTGCGAGCCCCGCCGAGGTGCGACGCGACGGCGGCCCCCTTCGGACGCAGCCGCAGCTCAGGTTCCGCCTGACCGTAGAAGGGAACACCCCCATGGACACCCGCATCACCGACCGCCCCGCATTCCGCCTCGTCGGCCACTCGGCGCGTGTGCCCCTCATCCACGAGGGCGCCAATCCGCACATCCAGGCGCACATCGCATCGCTGCCGGTCACCGAGCACGGCCTCCTGAAAGCGCTGAGCGACACGGAGCCGGCCGGCCTGCTCCAGGTGAGCGCCGACGTCGACCCGGACTACACGGAGGGCAGCGAGCTCACGTACCTGCACGGCGTCGCGGTCACCGACCAGACGCCTGTGCCCGGCGACCTCGACACGATCGAGGTGCCCGCCGGCATGTGGGCCGTCTTCCGCATCGACGGTCCGTACCCGGCTGCCCTGCAGTCCACCTGGGCGGCGACCGCGACCGACTGGTTCCCGTCCAACCCGTGGCGGCTGCGCCCCGGGCCGTCGATCGTCGCCGTGCTCGATCGCGCCGCCGACTTCAGCACGGCGACCTGCGAGCTCTGGCTGCCCGTGGAGCGCGCGTAGCCGGAGCCGGCGGGGCCCTGCAGCTAGAGGCCGCCGAGCACGAGCCGCGGATCCTCCTGCAGCGCGAGCGTGTCGAGCACGACGAGCAGCTGCCGCTCCTCGTACGCGAAGTGGCTGGCCATGATCGCGGCGATGCCGTCGAGATGCCGCTCGAGTTCGTCGGGTCCGGCAGCCTCATCGACGGCCGCGCTCAGCGCAGTCAGCAGGAAGTCGATCATGGCGTGATCCTGCTCGAGCTTGCGCAGCACCGGCGCGAGCTCGGGATGCGCGGCTTCGATCGCGGGGAACAGAGCCCGGTCCTCGCCGCGGTGGTGGTCGCCGAGCGCGACGCAGAATCCTCGGCAGTACAGGGCCAGTTCCCGTCCGGTGCTCGCCGCGGCCCCTGGCTCGTGGACGGCGGCCCGCGCCACCTGGAGCGCCTCACGCAGCCGGGTGTGCGTGCTGCGCAGCTCGTTGCTCCAGGCGACGACCCTCGTCCGCTCCGAATCCGTCACGCGTTCAGCCGCTCCCAGTGCCCTTCGGAGATGACCTCGACGACCCCGTCGACCACCGAGATCGCCGTCTGGTCGTCGATCGCGTACGCCGGCAGCGGCATCCGCGTCGCCCATCGGCGCGCGCTCTCGAGCGTGTTCTCGCTCCACCCGGGGTAGTCCAGGTGCGGGAAGATGCAGAAGTCGACGATGCCGAGGGTCTCGTCGCTCCCGTCGCCCGACGTCCAGTCGACGAACTCGCTGCCGATGCGCGGCGTCATCACCATGCTCCCCGCGCTCACGCCGACCCACACGGTCTCCGTCAGCGTGGGAAGCAGCTCGGCGAGGCCGGACTCCCGCATCCAATGCCGCAGGTAGGTCGCCTCGCCGCCATCGACGAGCAGGACATCCGCCTCGCGCACCCACGAGACCCAGCGGGACTTCTCGATGGTGGGCAGCGCGGTCAGCTCGAGGAGCCCCACGGACTTCCACCCCAGCCCGGTGAGTCCGGCTTCGCCCTCCCACCGGTCGGCGGCGGACATCCACACCGTCTCGGGAGAGCAGGCGGGCTGCCCCCACTGCGCGGTCGGAACGAACAGCGCGCGGCACTCGGCGATGGGCTTGCCGAGCATGTCGACGAGTGCGGCGCGGATGCTGTCGTTCGTCACGCCGCCGGAGGTGAGCAGCAGCTTCATGGAGGTCACGGTGTCGAGTCTTGCGCCGATCGGCCGGTCGAGGAAGGCCGACACGGCCCGACTGTGCGGCACGCGACGTACCCTGGGGCCATGGGTGCGGTCACGCGGGCATCGGTCTCGCTCGACTCCGGCTTCGCGCGCGAGCTGGGTGAACTCGCCGTGCCGTGGCAGGCCGAGCCCGTCGCGGACCCCCGCCTGCTGGTGCTCAACGAGCCGCTCGCCGCAGAGCTCGCCCTCGACCCCGGATTCCTGCGGAGCGCGGAGGGGGTGTCGCTGCTCGTGGGCGGTGACCTCCCGGACGAGGCGCGACCGGTGGCCCAGGCGTACGCCGGCCACCAGTTCGGCGGGTACGCCCCGCTCCTCGGCGACGGCCGGGCGCTGCTGCTCGGCGAGCTGACCGACCGGCACGGGCGACCGCGCGACCTGCACCTGAAGGGGTCGGGGCGCACGCCGTTCGCGCGCGGGGGCGACGGCCTGGCCGCGGTGGGGCCCATGCTGCGCGAGTACGTCATCAGTGAGGCGATGCACGCGCTCGGCGTCCCGACCACCCGATCGCTCGCCGTCGTCGCCACCGGTCGCACCGTACGGCGCGAGATCCCGCTTCCTGGCGCTGTCCTGGCCCGGGTGGCCCGGAGCCACGTACGCGTCGGGAGCTTCTCGTACGCACACGGCTCGGGCGATCCCGATCTCCTGCGTCGCCTGGCCGATCACGCGATCGCGCGCTGCCACCCGGATGCCGCGGATGCGCCGAACCGGTTCGTCGCCCTCTATCAGGCGGTGGTGTCGGCGCAGGCGGACCTCGTCGCCCAGTGGATGCTGGTCGGCTTCGTGCACGGCGTCATGAACACCGACAACATGACGATCTCGGGCGAGACGATCGACTACGGACCGTGCGCCTTCCTCGACGCGTTCGATCCTGCATCCGTCTACAGCTCGATCGACGTCGACGGACGCTACGCCTACGGCAATCAGCCGCTGGTCGCGCAATGGAACCTGGCACGCCTCGCCGAGGCCATGCTGCCGATCCTGGACGATGACCGGGAGCGGGCACTGGAGACCGCGCGCGAATCCCTCTCCGCGTTCGGCACGCGTTTCGGCGCCACGTGGCTGCGCGGGATGCGCGCCAAGCTCGGACTCTCCGCCGAGGTCGAGGACGACGAGGTGACGACCTTGTCGGAGGAGCTGCTCGCGCTGATGCACCGCGGCGGCGCCGACTACACCTCCACCTTCCGGATGCTGGGCGACGTCGCCCGCGGGCACCCGGACCGCGCGGCGGATGCGTTCGGGGACCAGCTCGATGCGGCGGAGGGCTGGCTGGCACGCTGGCGGGCGCTCCGCCCGGACGGCGCGGCGATGGACAGGGTGAATCCCGTCTACATTCCGCGGAACCATCTCGTAGAGGCGGCACTGGCCGCGGCCGCCGCCGGCGACCTCGCGCCCTTCACCGAGCTCGTCGGGGCAGTCACCTCCCCCTACGTCGAGCGACCGGGGTGGGAGCGCTTCGCCGAGGGTGCTCCCGCCGCGTTCGGTCCGTACACGACTTTCTGCGGCACCTGACGGACCGCGGCGTGGGATCGCGAGCGTCGGACCTAGGCTGACACCGTGCGAGAGTTCCTGCGAGGAGCATCCCTCCTGCTGCAGGGATTCGGATGCTGGCGACGCCACCCGCGCGTCATGGCCATGGGTCTCCTCCCCGCAGCGATCGTGGGGTTCGTCCTCCTCGCGGGACTCGTGTCGCTCGCGGCGCTGCTGCCAGGCGTGGTGGACGCCGTCACGCCGTTCGCGGATGGATGGCCCAGCCTATGGGCGACCGTCATCCGCGTCACGATCGGGACGGCCATGGTCGGCGCGGCTCTGGCACTCGTCGCGGTGTCGTTCACCGCACTCACGCTGCTCGTCGGCGAGCCGTTCTACGAGCGCATCTGGCGCACCGTCGAGCGCGATCTGGGCGACGACGACCTGGCGCGTGCACCGGGATTCTGGGCCTCCGTCGGTGACGGCCTGTCGCTGATCGCGCGCGGCATCGGCGTCGCGCTGCTGGCTGCACTCGTCGGCCTCGTCCCCGGCGTCGGCGGTGTGCTCGGGGCGGTCTCCGGCGTATCGCTGACGGGCTGGCTGATCGCCGACGAACTCATCGGTCGCCCGCTGTCCGCGCGGGGCCTCTCGGCCGCGGACCGGCACGCCCTGCTCCGAGGCTCGCGTGCCCGCGTCCTGGGCTTCGGGGTCGCCGCGCAGCTCTGCTTCCTCGTGCCGTTCGGGGCGATCGCGATGATGCCCGCCGCCGTCGCCGGCAGCACGCTGCTCGCACACTCCCTGCTCGAGGCGGAGGCATCCGCTCGGCGCTGACGTCGGTCCGCCTCACTACAGTGGCCTCATGTCCCGTCCAGAACTGCGCTTCGATGCCCCGATCGGCGTCAGCGTCAAAGGTGAGATCTGGTCCTGCGTCGAGATTCCCGGATCGGCCGAATTCTTCGGCACCGGAAAGGCCGTGCGGGTCGACGCCCACGTCGACGAGATCCGTCTGGAGAACGTCGGCGCGATGGTCACGGGCACGGGCGGTCACATGATCTCGCTCAGCGCGAAGGTGCGCACGCAGCTCGGAAAGGACATCGGCGACACGGTCCGGGTCGTGCTGACCCGCAGTTGAGCGGACGAGACCTTCTCACTGCGGCTGCGCCGACGCCTCTCGCGCGGGCCGGTACCGCAGGGCGACCGCCCCTGACCGGAATTCACGCCGATCCACGAGCTCGAGCTCGACACGCTCGCGCAGACCGGCGAACAGGGTCGGTCCGTGTCCGGCGACGACCGGCTGCACCATGAACTCGTACTCGTCGATGAGGCCCAGCTCCGCCAGCGCCAGCGGAAGCGTCACTCCCCCTACCGCCAGGCCCTCGCCCGGCTCCTGCTTGAGCCGGCGGACCGCCTGATCCAGGTCGCCGCGCACCAGTTCGGCGTTCCAGTCGACGCCGCTCAGCGTGCTCGACACGACGTGCTTCTCGGCCCGGTCGATGGTCTCGGCGAACGGGATCTCCCACTCACGCATCCAGTCGGGCCATGCGCCGCTGTCGGGTCTCCGCCACGCGGACTCCATCATCTGGTACGTCACCCGGCCGTACAGCAGGGCATCGGCTCGTGCGATCTCGGCGGTCCAGAAGTCCATCGACTCCTCGTCCGGTGGGATCCCCGCCTCGTGATGGACGCAGCCGTCGAGGGTCACATTGATCGCGTATCGAAGTGGTCGCATCTCGTTGCTCTCCCTTGAGCTCGGCGTCCTCTGCGGCGTCGCTAGACCCCGACGGCCATGTCCGTGAAGCGCGAGAAGTGGCCCTGGAACGCGACCGTGATCGTGTCGGTGGGGCCGTTGCGATGCTTGGCGACGATGAGGTCGGCCTCGCCCGCGCGGGGACTGTCCTTCTCGTAGGCGGCCTCGCGGTGCAGCAGCACGACCATGTCGGCATCCTGCTCGATCGAGCCCGACTCACGCAAGTCGCTCAGCGCGGGCTTCTTGTCGGCGCGCTGCTCGGCTCCACGGTTCAGCTGCGAGAGGGCGACGACGGGCACGCCCAGCTCCTTCGCGAGGAGCTTGAGCGCGCGGGAGAACTCCGAGACCTCCTGCTGGCGCGATTCGACGCGCTTGCCGCTGGTCATCAGCTGCAGGTAGTCGATGATGACCATCTTGAGCCCGACGCGCTGCTTGAGTCGACGGCACTTGGCGCGGATCTCGACGAGCGTCATGTTGGGGCTGTCGTCGATGTACAGCGGTGCGTCGTTGATGCGCCCGCGGGTGGAGGCGATCGTCGTCCAGTCGCGCGAGTCCAGCGTGCCCTTGCGCATGTTCTGCAGCGGGATCGCGCCCTCGGCGCTCATCAGGCGCATCGCGATCTCGCTGCGCCCCATCTCGAGCGAGAAGACGATCGTGGGCATGTTGTTGCCGATGGCGGCCGCACGGGCGAAGTCGAGCGCCAGCGTCGACTTACCCATCGCGGGGCGCGCGGCGATGATGATCATCTGGCCGGGGTGCAGCCCGTTGGTCAGCTGGTCGAGGCCCGAGAAGCCGGTCGGGATGCCGGTCATCTGACCGTCACGCCCGCGCGCGGCCTCGATCTCGTCGACAGCCGCGCTGACGGCGACCTCGAGCGGCACGTAGTCCTCGGCGGCCTCGGCGCCGGTGACCGAGTAGATCTCGGCCTGGGCGTTGTTGACCAGGTCGAGCGCCTCCCCCTGCCCCGAGTACCCCATCTGCACGATGCGGGTGCCCGCCTCGACCAGACGACGCAGCAGCGCGCGCTCGCTGACGATCGAGGCGTAGTAGCCGGCGTTGGCGGCGGTCGGCACGATCGACGTGAGCGTGTGCAGGTAGTCGGCGCCGCCGGCCCGCTGCAGTTCGCCCGACTTGATCAGCTCGTCGGTGACCGCGACGACATCGGTCGGCTCGCCGTGCGAGTAGAGGCTGAGGATCGCCTCGAAGATCAGCTCGTGCTTGGGCACGTAGAAGTCGGGGCCGCGCAGCGTCTCGATGACGTCGGCGACAGCATCCTTCGACAGGAGCATGCCGCCCAGCGCGCTCTGCTCCGCGAGCAGGTCGTGCGGGGGCGTGCGCTCGTGCTCGCGCGGACCGCCCATGCGCTCATCGGAGATGTCGGCGATCGACATGGTCACGTCCTCTTCGTCTTGGTGTGGTCTGGCGCCGGGTGATGGCGGGCAGCGGGGTCGTTGCGTGGGCACGCGACAGCCACCACCCCGCGGCGATCCACGCGTAAGGATCGCCCGCTCACAGCAGAACACTGGCCCCCGACATCCGTCCCCAAACGGTCGTCGGTGCCTGTTTCTCGAATAGGCCGCGGCCCACGCTACGGTCCGGTCTCCAGGTGTGCAACAGCACCTGTGGATAACTCTGTGGAGAGCCTGCGGGAAACGCCGCTCACCCTGTGCACAAACACTGTGGATAACTTCGCGTCTCGCTCGAATCGAGGCAATTTTATCTGCCTTGATCAGGTATTTAGAGATTCACACCATGTGCACTCAGATGTGGGTTGAAGTGTCGATTGAAGGTTGCCTCTTGAGGGGGCACCTGTGCACAATCCCGCGCCTTTGTCCAGTCGGCGGAACCCGCTGATCACCGCGGGATCGACGACGGATTCCGCTATATGCCGAAACCGGCACACGCCGGAAAATGACGGATGCCGCGGGCCAGGCTCTCCAGGAGAGCGACCCGCGGCATCCGTCTGCCGTCGCGAAGGTTACTTCGCGGCAACCACCTGAAGGGTGATCACGGCGGTGAGGTCGTCGCGCAGGCGAATGGTCGCCTCGTGCTCGCCCACCGACTTGATCGCCGAGGTGATGTGGATCTTGCGCTTGTCGAGGTCACCGAGGCCGGCGGCCTTGACGGCGTCCGCGACGTCGGCGGTCTTCACCGAGCCGAACAGGCGGCCCTCAGCGCCGGCCTTGACCGACAGCTTGACCTTGTTCGACTCGAGGGTGTTCTTCAGCGCCACGGCCTCTTCGTGGTCGTGGATCGCGCGGGAGTCGCGGGCGGCGCGAATCGACGCCACCTGCTTCTCGCCACCGCGGGTCCAGGCCACAGCGAAGCCCTGGGGGATGAGGTAGTTGCGGGCGTACCCGTTCTTGACCTCGACAACGTCACCGGCGCTACCCAGCCCGGCGACCTCGTTCGTGAGAATCAGCTTTGCCATTCGGATACCCCTTACCGGCCTGCGCCTGCGTAGGGCAGCAGCGCCATTTCGCGCGCGTTCTTGATCGCGCGGGCGATCAGACGCTGCTCCTGCACCGAGACACCGGTGATGCGACGGGCGCGGATCTTCCCGCGCTCCGAGATGAACTTGCGAAGCGTTGCGACGTCCTTGTAGTCAATGACGCCAACGCGGATCGCCTTCGCGGGAGCGGCGTTCTTCGCGCCCTTCCGCGGCTTGCGGCGGTCGCCGCTCGACTTTCCAGCCATGGTTTGTTCCTTTACGAAATGATGTGAGATCTAGAACGGAGTGTCGTCGCCGTAGGCGCCAGGTGCACTCCACGCGTCGCCGCCTGCCGCAGCAGGTGCGCCACCGGCCGACCCAGGGGTCGCCCACGGCTCGTCGGCGACCTGCGGGCGGGACTGTCCGCCGCCGCCACCGCCGCCACCGGCCGCACGCGTGACCTGAGCGGTCGCGTAGCGGAGCGAGGGGCCGATCTCGTCGACCTCCAGCTCGATCGCGGTGCGGTTGTTGCCCTCGCGATCCTGGTAGCTGCGCTGCTTGAGGCGACCGGTCGCGATGACACGGGAGCCCTTCGTCAGCGAGCCGGCGACATGCTCGGCGAACTCGCGCCACACGGACGCGCGGAGGAACAGCGCTTCGCCGTCCTTCCACTCGTTCGCCTGACGGTCGAAGTTGCGCGGCGTCGACGCGATCGTGAAGTTCGCGACGGGGAGACCGTTCTGCGTGTAGCGCAGCTCGGGATCAGCCGTGAGGTTGCCCACGACGGTGATGATCGTCTCGCCGGCCATCGACGTTACGCGTCCTGCTTCGCGGGCTTCGCGGGGCGGGCTGCCTTGCGGGCGGCCTTCTCCTCGGCGCGCTTTGCCTCGGAAGCGATCAGCGCGATCGCCTCTTCTGCGCGGAGCACCTTGGTGCGCATGATCGTCTCGTTCAGCTTCAGCTGACGGTCGAGCTCCTGCGTGGCGGCGCTGGTCGCGGTGAAGTTGACGACGGCGTAGATGCCTTCGTTCTTCTTCTGGATCTCGTAGGCGAGACGGCGCTTGCCCCAGATGTCGACCTTCTCGATCGTTCCGCCATCGTTGGTGATGACCTTGAGGAACTTGTCGAGAGCAGGGGCGACCGTGCGCTCGTCGATCTCGGGGGTCAGAATGACCATGAGTTCGTACTGGTGCGTCACTTACCCACCTCCTTCGGACTAGAACGGCTGCGGGGCATTTCCCCGCAGCAGGAGGGTGTGTTGCACGTCGTCACGGGCTTACGGGCACACGGGCCCCACCGGACAACCCTCCTATGCTACCGGATGCCCGGTCAGAGGCCGAATCGGAGTTGGTCCGGCAAGCTCCGCGAGGACGGCGTCGAGCCCCGCCAAACCGGGCGCCGCCGCGATCTCCTCCGCGAGGGCACGCGCGGCATCGCGGTACGGCGCTTCGGCGAGGATGCGGCGCACCGCCGTCGACACCTGCGCCGGCGACGGCTGGTTCGTCTTCAGGTCCACGCCCACGCCTCGCCAGCCGATGCGGGCCGAGACCTCGACCTTGTCTTCGGTGCGCCCGGCGACCACCACGGGGATGCCGTGTCCCAGCGCCTGCTGCACGCCGCCGTAGCCGCCGTTCGTGACGTAGACGTCCACCTGCGGCAGCAGAGCGTCGTACGGCAGATAGGTGGCGGCGCGAACGTTGGCCGGCAGCGGGTGCGGCAGATCCGTCAGAGGTCGGCCTCCGGTCGAGACGACGACGAGGACATCGGATGCGGCGAGCCCGGCGATCGTCGGGGCGATCAGCTGTCCGTAGTCCGCGTTGGCGACGGTGCCCTGGGTGACGTGCACCACCGCGGAGGCGTCGGCCAGATCGTCCCACCACTCGGGCACGTCGACTCCGCTCGGCGCGGCGGGCAGAGGGCCCACGAAGCGGACGGTTGAAGAGAGGTCGGTCCGCGGGTACTCGAACCCGGCGACGGTGAACTGCACCAGGGCGTCGGCCCCGCTGTGCCAGTCCAGGAAGAAGCGGCTGAGCGGCCGCCCGAGCACACGCCGCGCGATCGCGTCGGCTTCCTTCGTCACCGGCCCGAACACCACCCGCTCGGCGAAGACGCCCAGCAGTGCGTTGCGCGCCCGCCCGACCACCCCGCGCATGGGCGTGATGCCGAGCCCGAACGGCGCAGTGTCGCGGCTCTTGACGCCGAGCGGGAAGATGCCCAGCGCGACGACCGGCGGCCGCTCGGCACGCGGCAGCTCGACCAGGAGGGCCGCGCCGACGAAGAGCGGCTCGACCAGGACCGCGGCCGGCTTCTCCTTGGCGATCAGGGCCTGCAGCGCGTCCAGCTGCGCGGGGCCCGGCCGCAGGAACAGGTTGATCATGTCGAACCGCAGGGCGGCGGGGCCGGTCAGTCCGGCCCGCCCGGGGAAGGCGTCGACGCTGTCGAGATCCACGTCGGCCGCAGCAGGCAGGGGCGCGAACTCGGCGCCGACGGCGCGGACGCGGTCGCCGTACCGCTCGCTCGTGAGGAACACCACGCGGTGGCCGGCTGCGATGAGATGTGCGGCGACGGCGAGCAGCGGCGTCACGTGTCCGTGAGCGGGTGTGGAGCAGACGAGGTACGTGGACATGGGGTGCGGCTTTCGTCTAGGTTGGGTTTCCCGTGAAAGTATTCACCACCCTGCAAAGGTAGTCAATAGTGGATTCCGACAGTCCGACCCGCCCGTACCGCTCCGCGCTGCGCGAGGGGCAGGCCCGCGAGACGCGGACCCGCGTCATCCACGCCGCCGCCGCCGTCTTCTCCCGGCTCGGTTTCCAGGCGGCCACGATCGCGGCGATCGCTCGCGAGGCGGGTGTGTCGCCGGAGACGGTGAAGGCGACAGCATCCAAGTCGGAACTCCTGATCGCCGCGTTCGAGGTGTCCTTCGCCGGCGCCGAGGGAGAGGAATCCCTGAGTGAGACGCCCGTGGGCGAGGGGGTCCTCGACATCGAGGGACCCGCGGTGGCGGACGCCGTGATCGAGCGGATCGCGCTCGCGAACGAGCGGGGTCACGCCCTGTGGACCGTGCTCCTCGGCGCCGCGCTGTCCGACGAGGGCGTCGACGCCGCGCTCCAGCTCATCCTCAGCCGCCGCGGCGACGACTACCGGATGTTCGTGGGCGAGCTCGCCGCGCGCGGTGTGCCGGTCGCCGACGTCGAGGCCGCAGCGACCGAGCTGTCGTTCCTGCTGTCGCCGGAGGGCTACCAGCAGCTGGTGGTGCAGTCCGGCTGGCCGCGTGAGCGGTACGTGCAGTGGATGGGGGATCAGGTGCGCAGGGTCGTCGCCGGCCGGCCGACCTTGTAGAACAGGAACGGCACCGCCGAGATCAGGCAGCTGAGCGCCGGCACGAGGGTGATCGCGATGAAGACCGTGTTCTGCATCTGCGGCGTGACCGTGACGCCCGCCTGGTAGCCCGCGACCACCACGAAGGCGCCGAACACGAGCACGGCGAGCGCGTTCATGACCTTCGAGACGAACGTCAGCGTCGAGAACGAGATGCCGTCGTTGCGCACTCCGGTGCGGCGCTCGATGTCGTCGACGGCGTCGGCGAGCATGGTGGTCTGCACCACCAGGAACACCCCGAGGGTGAGACCGGTGAGGAAGATGAAGACCATGATCGCGATGATGCTCGCGAACCCGACGAGGTACATCGCGACATAGAAGACGGCTCCGGCGACGGAGCTCCACAGGATGAGCGACTTGCCGCTCATCCGCTTCAGGAGCAGCGGTGTGAGGAACGACGAGAGCACCATGCCGACGATGATCGCGGCGCCGATGAGGGTGAAGTAGCCCTCGTTGCCGTAGGCGATCACGACGAAGACCGCGCCGCCCGCCTGCACGATGTACCGCCCGAAGCCCAGGATCGACCCGAGCAGCACCATCAGCAGCGGGGTGTTCTTCCACAGGGTCCCGAAGAGCTGGGCGAAGGTCAGCCGCTCGCGCTCGCCCTGTGCCTTCTCGCGCGTGTTGAAGAACGCCAGGAGGAACATGCCCATGCCGACGACGGATGCCGCGGCGACCGCGATCGTCCAGCCCGTCGCCGTGGTCTCTCCCGAGAAGCTGAAGGCGAGCGCGAGCCACGGCATCCCGAGCGTGGCCAGCCCGAGCGCGATCGCCCCGAACGCCCGCACATGCGAGATCACCGACGTGCGCTCGGCCGAGTCGGGGAAGGCCGACCCGATCAGCCCCCAGTACGGCACGTCGCACACCGTGTACGCGAAGCCCCACAGGAAGTAGCAGACGCCGAAGAAGACGAGCTTGCCGGTCTCCGAGACGTCGGGGATGGCGAACAGAAGCGTGGAGAGCACGGCGACCGGCACCGCCGAGAACAGGATGTAGGGCCGCATCTTGCCCCACCGGGTCCGCGTCATGTCGACCAGGCTGCCCATCACCGGATCGCTCACCGCGTCGATGAGCTTCGCCGCGGTGATGATCCCGGTGACCACCGCGAGCCCCTGCACACTGATGTGGGCGTACTCCAGCAGGTACACGAGGATGAACGTCGTCACCGTCGTGAGCACGATGTTCTGCCCGAAGCCGGCGACCACGATCGACACCCGCTGCGCGCGGGGGGAGAGCGTGCGAGGCGCAGGCGTGCGAGGCGCGAGAGTGGCGGTCGTCATCGTCAGTTCTCCAGCAGGATCGTCTTGATCTCGAACGGCCCGAACGCGAGGCTCGAGAGGTCGACCTCGCCGGCCGGCCGCTCCATCAGGTCGGTCTCCACCGCGCGTCGGTGCGCGATGGTCGTGTGCAGCGCGGTCGTGGCCGGGCGCCCGAGACTCTCATAGAGCCTGACGATGATCCCGCTTCCGTCCTCGGCCCGCTTGAGCGTCTCGACGATCACGGCGTCTCCCGCGGTCTCCACAGCGCTCTCGAACGCGACCCCCTCGGCAACGAGCAGCGGGTTGTTCAGGCGGTAGCCCTCGGCGATCACGCCGGCGAGATCACCCGCCGCGAACGGCGTGAAGGCGTAGGTGAACTCGTGCGCGCCACGGTCCGCCGTCTTGTCGGGGAAGGTCGGAGAGCGCAGCAGGTTGAGGCTCAGCAGCCCGTCCTTCGCCCGGTGGCCGTACTTGCTGTCGTTGAGCAGCGCGAATCCGGCCTCGTCGTCCTGCACGGCGATCCACTTGTGCGCGCAGATCTCGAACTGCGCCTTCTCCACCGAGTCCCGCTCGGTGGTCGGCCGTCCGATGTGGCCGAACTGGATCTCGCACAGCGCTTCCGGCCCGTAGTGGCTCGGGAAGAACTCGGCACGCAGCATCCGGTGCTTCTCGTGCCAGTCCACGTGCGTCTCGAAGCGCACCACCGCGCTCTCGGCGTCGAGGATCACGCGCTGGTGGATCGTCACCTTGGGCGTGCGGTACACCTGGTACCGCACGACGGTCGGACCCTCGATCGCGGTGCGCACCTCGGATGCGGTGAGCACCGTCGACGGCAGGTCGCGGTACTTCTGGTCGATGTCCCATGCGTCGAACGGGAACTGGAACGGATCGCTGAAGACGATCAGGCGGTTGAGGCCGGCGCCGGCGTGCTCGCGTCCCGCCGCATCCGTGCACGAGACGATCTCGCCGGTCGCGTCGAAGCGGAGGGTGAGCACGCCGTTCGTGAGGGTGTCGGCCGTGTACGCGAGCTCGGGTGTCGGCGGCGCGGGATGGAGGACGGATGCGGCATACGGACCGACCTCGGCGTGCATCCACTCGTCGCCGGTCTTCACGAACTCGCGCCGGGCGAATCCGGTCAGGTTGATCGCCGACGGGCCGTCGCCCGTCGTCAGGCGTCCGCTGAGCTCGCCGATGTGCGCATCGAGAGCGTGGTCGATCTCCTGGTAGGTCTCGACCGCCTCGGTGTTGACGCGCGTGATCGAGGAGCCCGGGATGATGTCGTGGAACTGGTTGAGCAGCAGCGCCTTCCAGTGCGCGTCGAGCGCGTCAGTGCCGCCGCCGGTGAGCGCGGTGAGCGCCTCGGCGTTGTGGAGCTTCCGCTCGACGAGGCGGTTGTACTTCTTGATCGCACCCTGGGTCGTGTATGTGCCCTGATGGGTCTCGAGATAGAGCTCGCCGACGTGCGTGTGGGCGATGTCACGCTGCTCGAGCGCACGGAAGAAGCGATCGGCTGTCGAGTACTCGACCCGCGGCAGCCCGCGAAGGTCCTGCTCGCGGCGCGTGACCTCCAGGTGCACCTCGCCCGGCCCGCCGCCGCCGTCGCCCGCCCCGTAGACGAGCAGTGCGGATCCGAGGTCGCGCTCCTGGTATTGCCGGACGCCCTTGAGCAGCCCGTCGGCGGCGCCGCGGCTGTTGTAGTCGCCTTCCGGCGGCATGTGCACGAGCACCGTCGAGCCGTCGATGCCCTGCCAGTGGAAGGTGCGGTGCGGGAACACGTTGACCTTGTTCCACGACAGCTTGATGGTCTGGAACCAGTCCATGCCGCTCTTGCGCAGGATCTGCGGAAGGTTGCCGTTGTACCCGAAGGTGTCGGGCAGCCAGCACAGCCGCATGTCCTCGCGGCCGAGCCCGAACTCCTCCTCCAGGAACCGGCGCCCGTGCAGCGCCTGGCGCACGAGCGACTCCCCGCTCGGCAGGTTGGTGTCCGGTTCGACCCAGAAGGCGCCCTGCAGCTCCATCCGGCCGGCGGCGACCGCATCCTTCATCCGCTCGAAGAGGGCGGGATGCTCCTGCTTCATCCACTGCATCTGCTGGGGCTGGCTGGTGCCGTAGATGTAGTCGTCGGTGCGGTCGATGTTCTTGAGGGCGTTGGCGTAGGTGCGTGCGGCCTTGCGGCGGGTCTCGCGCAGCGGCCAGAGCCACGCCATGTCGAGGTGTCCATGACCCACGGCGCTGTACACGAAGTCGCTGTCGGATGCTGCGGCCAGCGGTCCGGCGAGCGCACCGCGCGCGGCCCGGGCGTCTCCCGCGGTGAAGTGGCCGTAGGCCGCCCGCAGCGCCGCTTTGAGGTCGGCGGCGAGCGCGGGGTCCGCGGTCGCATCGGCGAGGACGGCGAGCGTGAGGTAGTCGTAGTAGAGACCGAAGACGACGTCGTCGCGCCGCGCGAGGTGCGCGCCGTGGAACTTGGCCTTGCCGTAGTCGTAGAGCAGCCAGCCGTTGTACGCCACGTCGGCATAGAACTCGATGCGCCCCGTGCTCGTGTCCACGCCGTGCACGGGCCGGTGCTGACCGCCGGCGTGCGGCAGATCGCCCTGGATCCAGACGGTGCTCACGGAGTCGAGCACGTCTCCGGCTGCCGAATAGACGAGCCCCTCGCCGCGGATGCCGAGCATCACGACGACGTCGGAGGCCCCGGCCGGCACCTCGCCGGTGATGCGCAGCCAGGCGCAGTCGAACTTGGCGCCCCATGCGGTGCCGTCGCGCAGGGGGCGGAACCCGCCGCGGTCGATCTCCGCGAACGCGATCGGCTCGTCGGAGCGCAGCACCTCGGCACGCAGGGGCGCGACCACGGTGTAGATGGCGTCGCGGATGCGGCGGAGGCGGCTGTACTCGCGCGGCTGCCGCAGCGCATATCCGCCGAGTTCGGCGATCAGACCAGGCATTCCGAGATCAGCGCTGCCGCGTCGCGTTCCACGCCGTCCGCCGCGCAGCCTGCTCGACCGGATCGGGCACCGGCAGCGAGGCGATGAGCCGCTTCGTGTAGTCGTCCTGCGGGTTGCCGAGCACCTCGGCGGTGCGCCCTTCCTCGGCGATGCGGCCCTTGTGCAGGACCACGACGCGATGGGCGAGCAGGTCGACGACCGCGAGGTCGTGCGTGATGAACAGCGTCGCGAACCGGTACCGCTCCTGGATCTCGGCGAAGAGCTCGAGCACGCGCGCCTGCACCGACACGTCGAGCGCACTCGTCGGCTCGTCGGCGATGAGCAGCTTCGGGTCGAGCGCGAGCGCACGGGCGAGCGAGGCGCGCTGGCGCTGACCGCCGGAGAGCTCGTGCGGGAACCGGTCGCCGTATGCGGCGGGCAGCTGCACCGCCTCGAGCAGCTCGTCGACCTTGGGCCGTGCGTCGCGCGCATTCTTCGCGTCGGTGTGGACGAGGAGGGGCTCTGCGACGTTCTCCGCGATCGTGAGCAGCGGGTTGAAGCTCGTCGCGGGGTCCTGGAACACGAATCCGAGCTCACGCCGGCGCGCGCGGAAGGCCCGCTCCTTGACCCCGTTCATCTCGGTGCCGAGCACCCGCAGCGATCCGCCGCTGACCGGGGCCAGTCCGGCGATCGCACGACCGATGGTGGTCTTGCCCGAGCCGCTCTCGCCGACCAGACCGAGCACCTCGCCGGGTCCGATCCGGAAGCTCACGCTGTCGACGGCACGGAACGTCGGGCTGCCGAGGCGGCCCGGGTACTCGATGATGAGGCCGTTCGCCTCGACCACTGCGGTCTCGTCTGCTGACGCGGGGCGAGCCCGGTCCGCGATCTCGAGCCGCGGTACGGCGGCGAGGAGCTTCTTCGTGTACTCGTGCTGCGGGGCGGCGAAGAGGTCCTTCGCGAGCGCGGTCTCGACGACCTCGCCGTTGAGCATCACCGCGACGCGATCGGCGAGGTCGGCGACCACGCCCATGTTGTGGGTGATGAGGACGATGGCCGTGCCGGTCTCGTCGCGCAGGGTGCGCAGGAGTTCGAGGATCTCGGCCTGCACCGTCACATCCAGGGCCGTGGTCGGCTCGTCCGCCAGGATCACGGCCGGCTCGAGGGCGAGCGCCATCGCGATGACGATGCGCTGCTTCTGGCCGCCCGAGAACTGGTGCGGATAGTGGTTGACCCGGTGCTCGGGATCGGGGATGCCGACACGTCCGAGCATCTCGATGGCCTTTGCCTTCGCCTCGGCCTTCGTCATCTTGCGATGCGCCCGCATGCCCTCGATGAGCTGCCAGCCGACGGTGAACACCGGGTTCAGCGCCGTCGAGGGCTCCTGGAAGATCATGGCGGCCTTCGTGCCGCGCACCCGGCGGAGGTCGTCGTGGCTGAGCTTGGCGACATCGGTGCCGTCGAGGATGACCGCGCCCTCGGTGGTGGCCGACTCGGGGAGGAGCCCGAGGATCGTGCGGGCGGTGACCGTCTTGCCCGAGCCGGACTCGCCGACGATCGCGAGCACCTCGCCGCGTCGCACATCGAGCGAGACGTTGCGCACGGCGCGGACGTCGCCGCCGTCGGTCGAGAACGTGACGTCCAGTCCGCGGATGTCGACGGCCAGGTCGTCGAGCGGGGTCTGCGCCGGTGAACTCATCACTGCACCTCTCCGAGTTCTTCGCGTGCGGTCGGCTGGCTCGCGGCGACCGCGTCGGCCGGCGTCTGCTTGCTCGCGCGGCGGCGCGCGCGCAGGCGCGGGTCGGCGAGGTCGTTGAGGCTCTCGCCGATGAGCGTGATGCCGAGCACGGCGAACACGATGGCAAGGCCGGGCGGGATCGCCGTCCACCAGATGCCGGCGGCGACGTCGCTGATCGACTTGGAGAGGTCGTAGCCCCACTCGGCGGCGGCGGTCGGCTCGATGCCGAAGCCGAGGAAGCCGAGGGCTGCCAGCGTACTGATCGCCTCGGCCGCATTGAGCGTGACGATGATCGGCAGCGTGCGGGTCGAGTTGCGCAGGACGTGGCGGAACATGATGCGCGGGCTGGACGCGCCGATGACCTTGGCCGACTCGATGAACGCCTCAGCCTTCACCCGGACGACCTCGGCGCGCACGACGCGGAAGTACTGCGGGATGAACACGACCATGATCGACACCGCCGCGGCCATGACGCCGGGCCAGAGGCCGGACTGACCGCCGCTGATCGCGATCGCGACGAGGATCGCGAGCAGGAGCGTCGGGAAGGCGTAGATCGCGTCCGCGACGACGACGAGCGTGCGGTCGACCCAGCCGCCGAAGTATCCGGACACCAGTCCGAGGAAGATGCCGAGGAACACCGAGAGGACGAGCGAGACGACGACGACGAACAGGGCGGTCTGGGCACCCCAGATGACGCGCGACAGGACGTCGTAGCCGCCCACCGTCGTGCCGAGCCAGTGCGCGGCACTCGGCGGCTGCTGGGCGCCGAAGTTGCCGTCCGGACCGGAGAGCTGGTCGTAGCCGTACGGCGAGATCCACGGCGCGATGATCGCGACCAGAAGGAACACACCGGTGATCACGAGGCCGGCCACCAGCATCCCGCGCTGGAAGCCCACGCTCTGGCGCAGCTGGTGGATGACCGGGACGCGGTCGATCAGTTTCTGCTTCGCCATGTCAGAACCTCAGTCTCGGGTCGAGGAACGCCGCGATGACGTCGACGACGAAGTTTGTGAGCGCGACGATGATGGCGATCATCGCCACGATGCCCTGCACGGCGATGAAGTCACGCGCCTGCAGGTACTCGAAGAGCTGGTACCCCAGGCCCTGCCACTCGAAGGTCGTCTCGGTGAGCACGGCGCCGCCGAGCAGGAGTGCGATCTGCAGGCCGATGACGGTGATGATCGGGATGAGGGCGGGTCGGTAGGCGTGCTTGCGGATCAGCCGGTACTCGCTGACGCCGCGGGACCGCGCCGCGTCGACGTACTGCATGTTGTGCGTGCCGATGACGTTCGTGCGCACGAGGCGCAGGAAGATCCCCGCGGTGAGCAGACCGAGCGTCAGCGCGGGGAGGATCGCGTGCAGGAGGACGTCCTGCACGTACGCGGGGTTCCCGGTGGCGATGGCGTCGATGAGGTAGATGCCCGTCCCGTCCTCGCGCGTGAGGGCGATCTCGGTGCGCACGTCGGCGCGGCCGCTGACCGGCAGCCAGCCGAGCCAGACGGAGAAGATGAGCTTCGCCACGAGTCCGGAGAAGAACACCGGGGTCGCGTAGAAGAAGATCGCGCTGACCCGCAGAACCGCGTCGGACGTCTTGTCGCGCGTCGCCGCGGCGACGAGGCCGAGCGGGATGCCGACGATGAATGCGATGACGAGCGAGTACGCGACGAGCTCGAAGGTCGCGGTGCCGTACGTCAGGACGACCTGGGTGACCGGCTGGTTGTCGGTGAACGTCGTGCCGAAGTTGCCCTGGAGGATCTGGCCGAGGTACTCGAGGTACTGCACGAACACGGGGCGGTCGAAGCCGGCCTCGTGGATGCGCTCCTGCAGCTGAGCGGCCGTGAGGCGGCCGCCGAGGGACGCCGTGATCGGGTCGCCGGTCAGCCGGATGAGGAAGAAGACGATGGTGACCAGGATCAGCACCGTCGGGATGATCAGCAGGAATCGGATCAGGAGATAGCGCCAGAGCACGCTGCCGCCCTTGCCTCGCCGCACGGCGAGCGAGGGTGGTGGCTGATCGACCGGGGCGACGCCGACGTCACTCGTCATACGGGGAGCCTATCTTTCGACCCGGCGCGCTGCCGGGGTGGAGCGGTGTGCATGCCGATGGGGCGGCCCGTCGAGCGGACCGCCCCATCGGTGTTCGCGACCTACTTGGTGACGGGAGCGAAGCGGAACTTGAACGAGGCGTCCAGGAGGACACCCTGGACGTCGGTTCCGGCGACGGCGACCTGCGCACCCTGGAGCAGCGGGACGGTCGAGAGGTCGCCGGCGACGAGCTCCTGGATCTTCTCGATGTCCGCGGTGCGGGTGGCGGCGTCGGTCTCCACGGCCTGCTCGAGGATGAGGTCGTTGACCTCCGAGTTGTCGTAGTGGTTGCCGAGGAAGTTCTCCTTGAGGAAGAACGGCGTCAGGTAGTTGTCGGCGTCCGAGTAGTCCGGGAACCAGCCGAGCTGGTACGCGGGGTACACGTCCGACGTGCGGTCCTCCGAGTACTGCACCCACTCGGTCGACTTGAGGTCGACCTCGAACAGGCCGTCGGCCTCGAGCTGCTGCTTGACCAGCGCGTACTCGTCACCCGACGAAGGGCCGTAGTGGTCGGGGCTGTACTGCAGGCTCAGCTTGACCGGGGTCTCCACGCCGGCGGCCTCGAGGCGCTCCTTGGCCTTGGCGGCATCCGGGGCGCCGTTGCCGTCGCCGTAGATGCCCTTCAGTGCCTCGGTGGCACCGGCGAAGCCCTCGGGAACGTACGAGTACAGCGGGGTGTAGGTGCCCTTGTAGACCTGCTCCGAGATCGCGTCGCGGTCGACGAGGTCGGCGACGGCCTGGCGGACGGCGAGCGCCTTGTCGGCGTCGGCCTCCGGGGTGTCCGCGCCGTACGGCTGCGTGTTGAAGTTGAACACGATGTAGCGGATCTCGCCGCCGGGGCCGTCGATGACCTGGACCTTGTCGTTGCCGCTCAGGTCGTCGACATCCGTCGCCGACAGGCTGCGGTACGCCACGTCGACGTCACCCTCCTGCACGGCGAGCTTCAGGTTCGACGACTCGCCGAAGTAGCTGAGGATCACGCCGCTGTTGACGGGGGCGTCGAGCAGGCCCTGGTAGTTCTCGTTCGGGGTGAACTCGACGGTCTTGTTGAAGTCCCACGACGTGACGGCGTAGGGGCCGCCGAACGCGTTCGCGTCGACGATGTCCTGGTCGGGCGTCAGCGCGTCGGCCGAGAAGACCTCGTCGTCGACGATGGCGCCGGGGAAGCTCGTCAGGATGTACGGGAAGATCTGGTCGTTCTCCGCCTTGAGGTGGAAGACGACGGTGGTGTCATCCGGGGCCTCGACGCTGTCGAGGTTGTAGAGCAGGCTCGACGCGCCGTTCGGGTCGGCGATCTTGATGTTGCGGTCGAACGAGAACTTCACGTCCGCCGAGGTCAGGTCGTTGCCGTTGGCCCACTTCAGGCCGGCCGGCAGCGTGACCGTGTACTCGGTCGGCGAGGTGAACTCGGCCGACTCGGCCAGGTCGGGGACGACCTCGGTGCTGTTGTAGTCGGTGTTGACCAGGTACGGGAAGACCTGGGTCTGGACGGCGAGCGACCCGTTGTCGTACGAGCCGGCCGGGTCGAGCGTGGTGACCTTGTCGGTCGTGCCGACGATGATCGGCTCGCCCGAAGTCGCGTCGTCGTCGTTTCCGGTGCCACCCGAGCCGGCGCAGCCGGCCAGGAGGAGTGCCGAAGCGCCGAAGGCGCCGAGCACGAGGCCGAGACGGCCCCGCTTGCTGTCGTGCAGTGACATAGTGCTACCTCTGCTGTGAAGAGTCCGCGGCGCCGGGAGACACCGCCCAAGGGGCCATCTTCTCCCCCTATCCGGCCGGATCCCAAGTCACGCGCCATTTCGTAACGAGACTGAAACCCGGTGCGGGCGGCACTCGATGCCGTACGCGGCCCTCCGCGCGGCCTGCGCTCTCATCGGTTTCTCACGCGAGTGACGGTCTCGCGTCGCCTCGCGTTCACTCCGCCGTCGCCTCGCGGGACTCGACTGGGCATGCCCATCAGGGCGTACACCCTCCACCCGCAGGAACCATCAGGGAGATGCAATGAAGACCATGAGAGGCCGCGGACGCCGCTTCGCCCTCGTCGCCGGTGCCGCCGTCGTCGCCACCTCGCTCGTCGCCTCCGGCTCGGCGATCGCGCTGACCGCAGCATCCGGATCCCACCGTCTCGACGGCGACCAGACCCAGGACGTGCGCAGGGCGATCGTGGGCGGCACCGCCAAGAACGTGATCCTGCTCATCGGCGACGGGATGGGCGATTCCGAGATCACGATCGCGCGCAACTACGCGTACGGCGCCGCCGGCGAGCTGCCCGGCATCGACGCGCTGCCGCTGACCGGCTCGTACACGACCTACTCGCTGTACAAGGACGGTGCGAACAAGGGCAAGCCCGACTACGTTCCGGACTCCGCCGCGACCGGCACCGCCTGGGCGACCGGCAGCAAGACGTACGACAACGCCGTCTCGGTCGACATCGACGGCACGGCGCTGCCGACGATCCTCGAGATCGCGAAGGCGAACGGTCTGCGCACCGGCAACGTCTCGACCGCCGAGATCCAGGACGCGACCCCGGCCGTGCAGGTCGCGCACGTCGGGGCACGCTCCTGCTACGGCCCCGACTCGGCGACGTGCGGCACCGACGCCCTCGCCGCGGGTGGGCTCGGCTCGATCTCCGAGCAGCTGCTCGGCACGCGTCCCGACGTCGTGCTCGGCGGCGGCCTGGCCTCGTTCACGCAGACGGCGAAGGCCGGTCAGTGGAGCGGTTCGACGCTGCTGGAGCAGGCGGATGCGCGCGGCTACCAGGTCGTGACGGATGCTGCCGGGCTCGCGTCTGTGACGAAGGCGAACCAGACGCAGCCGCTGCTGGGCCTGTTCTCGGACGGCAACTTCCCGACCAGGTTCGCGCCGACCACCGCCACCGTCGGCGGCGCCAACACGCCGACCACCTGCACGGAGAACCCGGATCGGCTGGAGAGCTCGCTCGACCTGGCCTCGCTCACCGAGACCTCGATCGACCTGCTGTCGAAGAAGTCGCGGTCCGCGAAGGACGGCAAGGGCTTCTTCCTCCAGGTCGAGGGCGCGTCCATCGACAAGCGCGACCACTCCGCAGACGCGTGCGGTCAGATCGGCGAGACCATCGACCTCGACGAGGCCGTGCAGGTCGCGCTCGACTTCGCCAAGAAGGATCGCAACACGCTCGTGATCGTCACCGCCGACCACGCCCACACCAGCCAGATCGTCGACTCCACGCCGCCGACCTCGCTGAGCACGGCGCTGACCACGGTCGACGGCACGGTCATGAAGATCTCGTACGGCACCGCGGCGGCCGGCGGGTCGCAGCAGCACACCGGCTCGCAGGTGCGCATCGCCGCCTTCGGCCCCGGCGCGGCGAACGTCGTCGGACTCACCGACCAGACCGACACCTTCGGCACCATCACCGGCACGCTCGACCTGCAGCTCGACACCGCGAAGCTCAGCAAGCGCGCGCAGGTCTCCTCGACCTACGCCAAGCCGGGCGCGCCGGTCACGGTGAAGGCCACCGGATTCGCCGGCGACCGCCAGGCGGTCGTGCAGTTCGGGTCGGAGTCGAAGACGGTCGATGTCATCGACGGCACGGTCACGGCCCAGTTCACCGCGCCGACCCCGAAGAAGCAGGAGACGGTGAAGGTCACCGTCACCGGCGTGCAGACCGAGGTCGCCAAGAAGGGCACCGTCACGGTGCGCTGACCCGCCCGACCTCCTCCCCGTTTACGGACGGGACACGCCGCATGACTCCCAGAGGATGCGGCGTGTTCCGTCCGTAAACGGCTTGGGGCCGGGCTGGGCCGGGCCGGGCGAGGGATGCGGTCAGTGCGCCGACCAGCCGCCGTCCATCGTGTAGCTGGCGCCGGTCACCATCCCCGCATCCGGGCCCGCGAGCCACAGGGCGAGGCTCGCGATCTCGGCCGGCTCGGCGAGCCGCTTCACCGCGGAGTCGGCCAGCAGCACCCGCGTCAGGACCTCGTCCTCCGGGATGCCGTGGACGCGCGCCTGGTCCTCGAGCTGCCGCTCCACGAGCGGCGAGCGCACATAGCCGGGGTTGATGCAGTTGCTCGTGACCCCGTGCGCCCCGCCCTCGAGCGCGGTGACCTTCGAGAGCCCCTCGAGGCCGTGCTTGGCGGTCACGTAGGCCGCCTTGTACGCGGAGGCGCGCAGTCCGTGCACGCTCGACATGTTGAGGATGCGGCCGAAGCCGCGCTCGTACATGCCGGGCAGGGCCGCGCGGATGAGGAGGAACGGCGCCTCCAGCATGAGGCGCAGCATGAACGAGAACCGCTCGGGGTCGAACTCCTCGAGCGGACTCACGTGCTGGATGCCGGCGTTGTTGACGAGGATGTCGACGTCCAGGCGCAGGTCGGCCAGAGCGGCGGTGTCGGCCAGATCGACCTGCCACGCCCGCCCGCCGATCTCGACGGCGAGGGCGTCGGCGCCCTCGCCGTCGATGTCGGCGACGGTGACCTCCGCACCGGCGGCGGCGAGGGCACGGGCGCAGGCCGCGCCGATGCCGCTCGCACCGCCCGTGACCAGGGCCGTGCGGCCGTGCAGATCCGTCATGTCAGCCTCTCAGCGCACCGACGCCGCGTGGGCGACGGGGGCGTGCTTCGCAGCATCCGCATCGTCGATGTCGCGCAGCGAGATGCCCTTCGTCTCTCGCAGCGTGAGCACGGTGACGCCCGTGATGATGCAGGCGACGACGATGTAGATCGCGATCGGCAGCCACGAGCCGGTGTCGCGCAGCCACTGCGTCGCGAGGATCGGAGCGAGCGACCCGGCGAGGATCGCGGTGACCTGCGCGCCGAGCGAGACGCCGGAGTAGCGCATCCGGGTCGGGAACATCTCGGCCATCACGGACGGCTGCGGCGCATACATCAGGGCGTGGAAGCACAGCCCGATCGTGACCGCGACGACGATGAGCACGGGGTTCAGCGTGTCGAACAGCGGGAAGGCGAAGAACGCCCACGTCGCCGCCAGGATCGCGCCGGCCAGGTGCACCGGGCGACGGCCCCAGCGGTCGGCCAGCCGGCCGGCCTGCGGGATCACGAGGAAGTGCACGAAGTGCGCGATGAGCAGAGCGAGCAGCAGCTGGCTGGTGTCGTACTCGTGGACGACCTTGAGGTACACGATCGAGAAGCTGACGACGATGTAGTAGACGATGTTCTCCGCGAAGCGCACGCCCATGGCCTGCAGCACGCCGACCGGGTAGCGGCGGAGCACCTCGACGACGCCGTACGAGACGGCCTGCTCGGCCTCGACCTGCGCCTTGGCCTCGAGGAAGATCGGTGCCTCCTCGACGTGGGTGCGGATGTAGAAGCCGACGAGCACGATGACCGCGGACAGCCAGAACGCGATGCGCCAGCCCCAGTCCAGGAACGCCTCCGGGGTCATCAGCCACGACGTCACCAGCAGCACGAGGGTGGCGAGGAGGTTGCCGACCGGGACGGCGGCCTGCGGCCAGCTGGTCCAGAATCCGCGGGAGCGGTTGGGGCTCTGCTCGGCGACGAGCAGGACGGCGCCGCCCCACTCTCCACCCACGGCGAAGCCCTGGATGAACCGGAGCGTGACGAGCATCGCGGGCGCCCAGAACCCGACCGTGGCGAACCCGGGCAGGCAGCCCATCAGGAAGGTCGCGACGCCGACGATGATGATGGTCGCCTGCAGCGTGGGCTTGCGGCCGAAGCGGTCGCCGATCTGCCCGAACACGATGCCGCCGAGCGGCCGGGCGATGAAGCCGACCGCGTACGTGATGAACGCCGCGATGATGCCGTCGAGCGGCGACCCGGTCGGCGGGAAGAAGTAGGCGCCGAAGACGAGGCTCGCCGCCGTCGCGTAGAGGAAGAACTCGTACCATTCGACGACCGTGCCGGCCATCGAGGCTGCGACGATGCGCTTGAGCTTGGTGGGCGCGGGATCGCGGGTTGCGGCCGCGCTGCGGGAGGTGGGGGCTTGCATGATTCTCCTTCGGATGTCGCCGGTGACATCCCTGGAAGTCTGAAGGGGCGGCGACGGCGAGACAATGCCCAGTCGCGCAACCGCTATGTGCATAATTGCAGACATGGATGCCGGCAGAGCCCCCCGCGCCGACGATCTGCTCGTGCTGCTCGCCGTCGCACGGACCGGTCGGTACATCACGGCGGCCGAGCACCTCGGCGTGGACCACACGACGGTGGCCCGCCGCCTCGCGGCGCTCGAGGACGCGATGGGCGGCCGGCTCGTGACCCAGGCCGCGGGCGGATGGGAGCTGACCGCGCTCGGGCAGCACGCCGCGCAGACCGCGAGCCGGGTGGAGGCGGCGCTGTCGGAGCTGGCCGGTGCGGCGGACGCCCACGATCCGGTCGCCGGTGTCGTGCGGATGTCGGCGACCGACGGCTTCAGCGCCTTCATCGCCGCCCCGGCCATCGCCGCGCTGCGCGTGAACCACCCGCACCTGACCGTCGAGATCATCACGGCCACCCGCCGCGCCGCCGCGCACCGACCGGGCCTCGACATCGAGGTCGTGGTGGGCAAGCCGCAGACCGAGCGCACGCATCCGGTCGAGCTGGGCAGCTACACCCTCGGCATGTACGCATCGCGCGACTATCTGGCCCGCGTCGGGACTCCGCGCGACGCGGACGAGCTGATGCAGCATCCGCTCGTGTACTTCGTCGACTCGATCCTGCAGGTCGAGGCGCTCGACCTGCCCCGCCGCCTCGTGCCGCGCATGGTGGACGGCCTCACCTCGACGAACGTGTTCGTCCACGTCGAGGCGACGCGCGCCGGCGCGGGCATCGGCCTGCTGCCCTGCTTCGTCGCCGATCGCCACGACGATCTCGTGCGCCTGCTGCCCGAGCAGTTCGCGGAGAAGCTGCCGTACTGGATGATCGTGCGCCGCGAGTCGCTGCGCATCCCCTCGGTGGTCGCCGTCGCCGAGGCGCTGCGCGCCCAGACCGCGCGGTCCCGCGAGATGCTCGACGGGGTGCCGCGGTAAGGGCACCCCCGGTCAGGGCGTACGCAGCGCCGTATCGACCGCGTCGGCCAGCGAGCGGAACCGCGGGTTGCGCGGCAGGTCGTCGATGAGCACCGCGGCGCCGGCGGCGTCGGCGAGCGGCACCTGCCAGTTCGGGTACTCGCGGTCGGTGCCCGGCTGGTTCTGCACGCGGCGTTCGCCAACCGCATCCACGAGCGCGACGCCGAGCAGCCACGAGGGAGACGCTGCGAGGTGGACGTGCAGCGCCTCGACGATCTCCTGCTCGTCCGCGTCGGCCGGGAGGAGGCCGCGGTCGCGCAGGGCGGCGAGCATGGCGTCGCGCTCGGCGACAGCATCCGCCCGCTCGTCCTCCACGCTGCGGGTCAGCAGGCCGAGCCGAGCGCGCAGCGCCACGTGCTCGCCGGCGAGGTAGCCGGCGGTCGGCGGCAGGTCGTGCGTGTTGACCGTGGCCAGCAGCGCCTGCCGGTAATGCTCGGGCGGGGTCGGCCCGCCGTTCTCGTGCTCGAACCACAGCACCGACGTCCCGAGGATCCCGCGGGCGGCGAGGTAGTCGCGCACCCACGGCTCCACCAGCCCGAGGTCCTCCCCGATGACGACCGCGCCGGCGCGATGGGCCTCCAGGGCGAGCACCCCGATCATCGCCTCGTGGTCGTAGCGCACGTAGGTGCCGGCCGCGGGGCCGAGGCCGGCCGGGATCCACCACAGCCGGAAGAACCCGATGATGTGGTCGATGCGCAGCGCCCCGGCGTGGCGCAGCAGCGAGCGGATCATGTCGCGCAGCGGTGCGTAGGCGTTCGCGGCGAGCGCGTCGGGCAGCCACGGCGGCTGCGTCCAGTTCTGGCCCTGCTGGTTGTACATGTCCGGCGGGGCGCCGACCAGGATGCCGGGGGCGTAGGTGTCACGCAGCGACCAGGCGTCCGAGCCCTTCGTGTGCACGCCCACCGCGAGATCGTGCATGATCCCGATGCGCATGCCCGCCTCGGTCGCCTCACGCTGGGCGCGCGCGACCTGCTCCTCGCAGATCCACTGCAGCCAGACGAAGAACGCGACCCGCTCGGACAGCTCATCGCGCAGGCGCGCGACGAGCGGCGATGCGATGTCCCATGCCTCGGCCGGGCGCTCCTCGCCCGCGGCGAGGGTCGCCGCGAAGTGCTCCTCGAGCGCGCACCACAGCGCGAAGTCGGTGAGGGGTCGCCCCTCCCTGGCGGTGAACGCCTCGAGCGACGCCTCGCGCCCTGGGGAGCGGGGTGCGGCGAAGATCACCTCGAGCGCCTCCCGCTTGGCGAGCCAGACGGCATCGCGGTCGATCCGTTCGGGATCGGTGTCCATCGCGGTGACCCGCTCGCGCGCGGTCGCGACGGCGGCCCGGCGATCCGGCGACAGGTACGCCGCCTCCCGGATGTCGTCCGGTCGCACGTACAGCGGAGCGAAGAACCGGCGGGTGGCGGGGAGGTAGGGCGACGGCTCGATCCGTGGCGTCACCTCGGCGGCGTGCAGCGGGTTGATGAGCAGGAAGTCGGCCCCGCGTCCGCCCGCGATCGCGGCCAGGTCGCCGAGGTCGGCGAAATCGCCCATGCCCCACGATGCGCGCGAGCGCACCGAGTACAGCTGGGCCATCAGCCCCCACGCCCTGCCCGCGTTGCCCGGCCGGCTGGGCGGCGGAGCGAGTCGGGTGGGGGTGACGGCGAGCACCATCGTCGCGGTCTGCTCCGGCCCGCCGTCGCGCGACCATTGCCGCGCGTGCACGGTGTGCCAGCCGAGCGGCAGGTCGGCGGGCAGCGGCACGGTGACCCTCCAGACGGTCGTGCCGTCGACGGAGCGGGAGGAGGGATGCTGTGCCGGAATCTCGAGGTCGCGCCACGACCCGTCCTCGAGTCCGACGGACAGAGCGATGTCGTGTGCGTCGAGGACGTGCGCGATCAGGTCGCCACCGCCCTGCCGGATGACCAGCGAGGGCGGCAGCAGCGACCGCCACGGCCGGTCCTCGCGGTCGGCGATCGCCGCCTCGACGGCCTCCTCGGTCGACGCGTCCACGCCCATCGCGGTCAGGATCGCGCGGAGGGTCGGCGCCGGCACCTCGACCCGATCGCCGAAGAACGACCAGTACGAGCTCGCGATGCCGTGCGCCTCGGCCAGTGCGACCAGCGCGGCGGTGGTGTCGTCGGTGTGGGTCATGGGAGTCCCTCCGTCTGGCTGCCTGGTCCGATCCTGCCAGGCCCAGCCACCTCGCGTCTGTGCGATCAGCCCCGCGAGGCCCACCAGTCGCGCAGCCGCTGTTCGGCGGCGTCCGGTCCGATCACGCCCTCATCGAGCCTGACGTCGAGCAGGTAGCGGTACGCCTCGCCGACCTCGCGGCCCGGCGGGATGCCGAGGATCTCCTGGATGCGGTTGCCGTCGATCTCGGGCCGCATCGCCTCGAGCTGCTCCTGCTCGGCGAGCTCGGCGATGCGCCGCTCGATGTCGTCGTAGGAGCCGGACAGGCGTGCCGCCTTGCGCTTGTTGCGGGTGGTGACGTCGGCGCGGGTGAGGATGTGCAGCCGCTCGAGCTCGTCGCCCGCGTCGCGGACGTACCGGCGTACGGCCGAATCGGTCCACGCTCCCTCGGCGTACCCGAAGAACCGCAGGTGCTGCTCGATGAGCTGGGCGACCGTCTCGATGGTGGCGGTGTCGAACCGCAGGGCCTTCAGCCGCTTGCGCGCGAGGCGCGAGCCCTTCACGTCGTGGTGGTGGAAGGTGACGCCGCCGCCCGGTTCGAGGCGGCGGGTGTCGGGCTTGCCGATGTCGTGCAGCAGTGCCGCGATCCGCAGCGGCACATCCGGGTCGGCGCCGGGGTGGCGCGCGTGCTCGAGCTCGATGGCCTGACGCAGGACGGTCAGCGAGTGCTCGTAGACGTCCTTATGGTGGTGGTGCTCGTCGACCTCCAGGCGCAGCGCCGGGATCTCGGGGACGATGAGCTCCATCAGACCGGTCTCGACCAGCAGCCGGATGCCGCGCACCGGGTCGTCGGACTGCAGCAGGCGCACGAGCTCGCCCTGGACCCGCTCGGGACTGACGATCGTGAGGGTGTCGCGCAGCTCGCCCAAGGCCGTCGCGGTGGCCGGATCGACCTCGAACCCGAGCTGCGCGGCGAACCGGGCGGCGCGCAGCATCCGCAGCGGGTCGTCGCCGAAGCTCACCGCCGGGTCGGCCGGCGTGCGCAGGCGCCCCGCGATGAGGTCCTCCACGCCGCCGGTGGGGTCGACGAGCTGCCGCGAGGGCACGCGCAGCGCCATCGAGTTCACGGTGAAGTCGCGGCGCACGAGGTCGCCGTCGAGGGTGTCGCCGAACTCGACCGTGGGCTTGCGCGTCACGCCGTCGTAGCTGTCGGCGCGGTAGGTCGTGATCTCGACCTGCTCGCCGCGCACGCGCGCACCGATCGTGCCGAAGGCGCGCCCGATGTCCCACTGGGCCGTGCTGACAGGCGTGACGACCCGCAGGATCTCGTCGGGAGACGCGTCGGTCGTGAAGTCCAGGTCGTGGGTCTCCCGCCCGAGCAGCGCGTCGCGCACCGGGCCGCCGACGATCGCCAGCTCATGCCCCGCTGCGGCGAAGGCCTGCGCGAGGGTGTCGACGACCGTCGAGGCGGCGAGCGTCTCGAGTCGGGCGACGCCCTGGGCCATGTTCAGCATCCTTCGAGCCTATCCGCGGGCGATCGAGAGGAATCCGGTGAACAGCAGCTCGCGCACGCGGGGCAGCAGGTCCGCGCGAAGCTCGACGGCGTCGACCTCGAGCAGCTGCGCGATCGCGTCGATGAGCGAGCCGAGCGGCAGGTCTGCGTCGCATGCGCCGACGAGAGCGGCCAGCGCGGGGTCGACCGAGAGCGAACGCCCGTATCCGCCGCCCTGGCGCAGCTCGATCACCGTCGGCGCCTCCGCGCCCGGCATGTGGTGGCGCGCCTCGGTGACGTCGGGTGCCACGAGCAGGACGGATGCGGTGAGCTCCGCATCGTCCACGTCGACGAGCAGGTCGTGCATCGCAAGCGCGTCGGCGAGGTGCCCGCCGAGAGTCGCCCTGCCCTCCAGCGCGTGCGGGATCCGCTCGAACCGTCGGAGGGTCGGCTCGCCGGCGAGGGGCCGGCGCAGCAGGAGGTAGCCGAAGCCGACCTCCGAGACATCGCGCGCCGTGAAGTCGTCGAGCCACGCGTCGATGAGTCGGGCGAACCCGCTCGCGCCGGGGAGGGTGCCGCCGTCGCGGATCCACAGCTCTGCGTAGGACAGCGGGTCGAGGGCCTCGCGCTCGACGACCCAGGCGTCCAGCGGCACCGGCGACGCCTCGACCCAGTCGCGCACGCGGTCCAGGCCGTCACGGCCGGCCCGGGTCTCCCAGTTGCCGAGCAGCTGGGCGACGCCGCCCGGTGCGAGGTGCTCGCCCACCCCTGTGACGAACGCCGCGACGAGGTCGTCGCCGACCATGCCGCCGTCGCGGTATTCGTACGCGGGCACGTCGGCCGCCCGAGGGGTGATCACGAACGGGGGGTTGGAGACGATCCGGTCGAACTGCTCGCCGGCGACCGGCTCGAACAGACTCCCGCCGCGGGTCTCGATCCCGTCGACGCCGTTCAGCCGCGCGTTCAGACGGGTGAACCAGACGGCCCGTGCCGAGATGTCGGTCGCGACGACGCCGTCGGCGGCGCGGCGCACCCGCAGCGCCTGAATGCCGCATCCCGATCCGAGATCGAGCGCTCGCCCCGCCGGCGTCGGCAGCTGCAGCCCGGCGAGCGTGAGCGACGCGCCGCCGACGCCGAGGACGTGGTCCTCGCGCAGCGGACCCTGCAGGGCGGCCTCGTCGAGGTCGCTCGCGATCCACCATCGCCCGTCGCCGTGGGAATCGGTGAACGACTGCGGGCGCACCAGCGCGGTCGGCCGCACGGTGGATCCGTCCCGCTCCGCGAGGGCGAGGCGCACCAGTCCGTCCGCCCCGAGCCGCGGCAGCGCGGAGTCGACCGCGGCCGCGCTCTGCGGCATCCCGAGCACGAAGAGCCGGGCCAGCACCGCCAGCGGATCGTGCCGGTCGCCGAGCGCCCGATCGGCCGGCGAGCGCAGCCCCCGCGCGATCGCATCATCGGCCGCGACACCCCACGCGGCACGCACCGACTCCGCGCCGAAGCGGGCCTGCGTCAGGTCGGCGGCGAGATCTCGGCACAGGTCGGGGTCGATGTCGGGGAGCACGAATCCATTCAACCCCGGCTCGCGCTCAGGGTGCACCTGGGCGCTGACCATAGAATCAGGGCTGATCGTGCGGTCATGAATCGCACAGGAGCGAAACCTCATGACCATGACCCACCCCCCTTCGGGCACGACCGGACTCCGGCGCCGCGCCGGAGCGCGCGCCGCCGGCCTGATCGGCGCGGTGCTGCTCGCGGTCGCCCCGGTGATCGCTCCGGCCGCGAGCGCCGACACGGCGACACCGACTCCCACGCCCACCCCGACCCTGTCGGGGGTCGTGAGCTTCACGCTCGCTCCGATCGGGAACGGCATCGTCGACGCGGGCGACCCGCTCGCCGTCTCGGTCGCGATCGACAACGGGACGGATGCCGTCGTCCCCCGCACCCCCGTCACCCTCTCCCTCGGCACCCGGACCCTCGCCGATCGGGATGCCCTGACGCGCTGGCTCGCCGGCGGCACGTCCGGCGTGACGACCACCGAGCTGGACGACGACACCATCCCGGCCGTGGAGCCTGGTGGATCGCAGGTCGCCGGCATCGGCATCGACCCCGACGACGACGCGCTCACGGACCTCGAGCCCGGCGTGTACCCGCTGCTGGCGTCGTACAAGAGGATCGGCGGCAGCTCGGGCAAGGCCACGAGCGTCATCGTCGTGCCCGACGATGGTGAGGAGACCGACGTCGCCCTGGTGGTGCCGATCACCGCCCCCGTGACCACGGCCGGCCTCCTCACCGCCGAACAGCTCACCGCGCTCACCGGACCGGACGGATCGCTGACCGCCCTGCTCGACGCGGTGGCGGGCACGCCCGCGGTGCTGGCGGTCGATCCGGCGATCCCCGCCGCGATCCGCGTGCTGGGCACGAGCGCGCCCGAGTCGGCCACGGCCTGGCTCGACCGTCTCCTCGCCCTCGGCAACACCCGGTTCGCCCTGCAGTTCGGCGACGCCGACGCTGGCGTGCAGATGCAGGCAGGGCTCGAGAGTCTCGCCCAGCCGACCTCGTTGCAGGCGTATATGGCCGCGGAGGACTTCATCCCGGTGCCGGAGGAGAGCCCCTCGCCGTCGCCGACGCCGAGCCCGGAGGCGACCGAGACCGACGCGTCGGCGCCCGTGTATCCCGAACTCGACGCCCTCCTCGACATCGGCGCGAGCTCCGACCCCCTGCTCTGGCCGGCCACGACATCCGTGAGTCCCGAGACCGTCGCCGCCTTCGGCGCCCTGCGGATCGACGACGAGACCGTGACCGCGATCATCCCGTCGGACGCCACCGCCGCCGGCACCGAGGGAGCGACGGTCACCGGTCACGCCGTCTCGGGCGACGCCGACCTGCTCGTCGTGGACGCCGACGTCTCTGCGGCGCTCGCGGAGGCCGCGGAGCTCGAAGCCGGCGCGGAGCGCAGCGCGGAGCTCACCGCCGCGACCGCATATCTCGCGCTCGCGACGACCGAGGCCGACGGAGCACCCCTGGTGGTGGGTCTCGGACGGGGCGACGGCCGCTCCGTCGTGTCGCTGCGCGCCGCCATCACCGCGGTGACCCGCGCCCCTGGCGTCTCGCCGGCGTCGCTGGGCTCCGTGCTCGGTGCCCCCGCCGTCGACGTCACCGTCGCCGACACCGATGCGGAGACGGAGCAGGCGGCCACGGCATCCGCTCTCTTCGCCGACGAGGTCGACCTCGGCGACTTCGCCACCATCCTCGACGATCCGACGCTCCTGACCGGGCCACAGCGTGCCGAGATCCTGCAGATCCTCGCCGTGTCGTGGACCGAGGCGCCCGAGTGGGAGGCCGCACTCGCCGCCCATCGCGAGGCCACCGCCACCACCATCGATGCCGTCGGGATCGTCGAGCCGACGTCGATCCAGCTGCTCAGCGCCGGCGCCGATCTGCCGGTCTGGGTGCGCAACGACCTGCCCTACCCCGCCAACGTCACGCTGTACGCCGTCGCCGACGACGTGCGCCTCGACGTCACCGAGGCCACCGAGGTCGTCGCCGGCCCCGCCAGCAACACCGCGGTCAAGGTTCCCGTCCAGGCACGGGTGGGCAGCGGACAGGTGACCGTCGAGCTGCAGCTGCGCAGCCCCGCGC
This sequence comes from Microbacterium terricola, assembly GCF_027943945.1. Classification (NCBI taxonomy): domain Bacteria; kingdom Bacillati; phylum Actinomycetota; class Actinomycetes; order Micrococcales; family Microbacteriaceae; genus Microbacterium; species Microbacterium terricola. The sequence continues at coordinate 3,241,299 of NZ_AP027141.1, forward strand.
AGGTCGTCATCGGCGACACGCAGTACGCCGACGTCACCGTGCGCGCCGACTGGGAGAGCATAGGCCTGGTCATCCTCGGCGTGCTGGTGGGCGGTCTGCTCGTCGTCGGGCTGGTGCGCACCGTGCTGCGACGCCGCAAGGCGCGGGCCGAGGAGGACGCAGAGTGAGCGGCATAGGACGCGCCAGCAGCCTCATCGCCGCCGGGACGATCGTCTCGCGGCTGACCGGTTTCGTCCGCTCGATCGTGCTGGTGTCCGCCGTCGGCGCCACCACGGGCGCCGGCAACGCGTTCGCCACCGCCAACCAGCTCCCGAACAACATCTACGCGATCATCTCGACCGGCCTGCTGACCGCGGTGATCGTGCCGCAGATCGTCAAGTCCGCCGGGCACGACGACGGCGGACGCGCCTTCATCTCCAAGCTCTTCACGCTCGGCACGGTGGTGCTGCTGGTCACGGCGACACTCGCGACCATCGCCGCGCCGTGGCTCGTGCAGCTGTACGCGCCGCACTATCCGCCGGCGCAGCAGGCGCTCGCAACCTCGTTCGCCTACTGGTGCCTGCCGCAGATCCTGTTCTACGGCCTGTACGCGATGGTCGGCGAGGCGCTCAACGCCCGGCGGGTGTTCGGCCCCTTCACCTGGGCGCCCATCGTCAACAACCTCGTGTCGATCACGGGATTCACCTTCTTCATCATCGTGTTCGGGCAGAGCGGCGCAGTGTCGGACTGGACGCCCACGATGGTCGCGCTGATGGGCGCGACCGCTACCGCCGGGATCGTCGTGCAGGCCGGCATCCTGTTCCTGTTCTGGCGCCGCACCGGACTGCACGTGCGGCCGGACTTCCGCTGGCACGGTGTCGGCCTCGCCCAGATCGGCCGTCTCGCGGGCTGGACCTTCCTGATGGTCCTCGCCGGCCAGCTCGCCGGCCTCGTGCAGGCGCAGGTGCTCTCGGCCGCCGCCGAGGAGTACCCCGGTGTGATGGTCACGCAGAACGCATGGCTGCTGTTCATGCTCCCGTACTCGATCATCGTGCTGTCCATCGGGACCCCGTATTTCACGCAGCTGAGCGAGCACGCTCATGCGGGCCGCGACGACGACGTGCGGGCGGACATCGGTCGCAGCATCCGCACGCTCGGGCTGTTCATCGTGATCGCGACCGCGGCCCTCGCCGTCGCTGCCGTGCCCGCCTCGCGCATCTTCACGGACAGCGTCGCCGAGGCGCAGGCCGCGGCCGGAGTGCTGCTGTGCTTCCTCGTCGCCCTCGTGCCGCTCGCGGTGCTGTTCGTCATCCAGCGCACCTTCTACGCCTACGACGACACCCGGACCCCGTTCGCGTTCACGCTGGTGCAGTGCGCTCTGGTGGTCGTGACCGCGCTGGCCGCGCAGGCCTGGCTCCCCGTGGAGCAGCTGGCGGCCGGACTCGCCCTGGGGCAGTCGCTGGCGAGCGTCGTGCAGGTCGTGATCGCCACCTGGCTGCTGCAGCGCCGCCTCGGCGGGCTGCGGATCGGATCGTGGATGCTGGCGCTCGGCCGCTTCGTCCTGGCCGCTCTGCCCGCGGCCGCTGCGGGCTGGCTGACGTACGTGCTGCTGGGCGGCGCGGAGGGCTGGACGGTCTCGAGCAAGCTGCTCGGGGCACTCGGGGCCGCCATCATCGGCACGGTCTCGCTCGCCGTCTACATCGGGTTCCTCGCGCTTCTGCGGGTGCCTGAGCTGGCCCCCGCTCTGGCACTCGCGCGGCGGCTCCTGCCCGGCCGCCGCGGCTGAGCCCGCAATCCGCCGCGAGGCACCGATCGGCGGAATGCCCCGCGGTTACGATGTGTTGAGTCATCCGGGCGCTCACGCGTCCGAACCCGGGCGCGGACGCGTCCGAAACGAGGGAGAAGCGCAGTGCGTCAGGTCATCATCATCGGGTCGGGGCCGGCTGGATACACCGCCGCCATCTACGCGGCACGGGCGAACCTCGAGCCGCTCGTGCTCGCGAGTTCCGTCGAAGCCGGCGGCGAGCTGATGAACACCACCGAGGTCGAGAACTTCCCGGGGTTCCCCGAGGGGATCCAGGGTCCTGAGCTGATGACGAAGATGCAGGAGCAGGCCGAGCGCTTCGGCGCCGAGATCGTCTACGACGACGTGACCGCCCTGGAGCTCGACGGCCCGGTCAAGCGGGTGACGCTCGGCAGCGGCGCGTCGCACGAGGCCGCATCGATCGTGTTCGCCACAGGGTCCGCCCCCCGCAAGATCGGGATCGAGGGCGAGAGCCGCCTGTCCGGCCGTGGTGTGTCGTACTGCGCCACCTGCGACGGCTTCTTCTTCCGCGAGCGGGTGATCGCGGTCGTCGGCGGCGGCGACTCGGCGATGGAGGAAGCCACCTTCCTCACCAAGTTCGCCTCGAAGGTCTACGTCATCCACCGCCGCGAGGAGCTGCGCGCGTCGAAGATCATGCAGGAGCGTGCCTTCGCCAACGAGAAGATCGAGTTCATCTGGAACAGCGCCGTCGCCGACATCCTCGGCGAGGACGCCGTCACCGGCGTCGTGCTCGAATCGACCGTCGACGGGACCCGCACCGAGCTGCCCCTCGACGGCGTCTTCGTCGCGATCGGCAACGACCCCCGCACGCACCTCGTGCACGAGCAGCTCGACCTCACGCCGCACGGTACGGTCTGGGTCGACGGGCGCTCGTCGCGCACCTCGGTGCCGGGTGTCTTCGCCGCCGGCGACGTGATCGACCCGACATACCGGCAGGCCGTCACCGCCGCGGGCAGCGGCACGGTCGCGGCGCTCGATGTCGAGCACTACCTCGCCGGTCTCGGTGAAGCAGGCGTGCCCGACGTCGTCGGCGACCCGATCGCCGGGCTCGCCGAAGCCGACGCCGCCTGAGGAACACTCGCGCAGCTCTCGCTGTTGCACTGAAGACAGACTTCCCACCGAAGGAGAATCATGACCGCCAACGCCACCACCTCGGCCACCTGGGAGCAGGACGTGCTGAAGGCCGAAGGACCTGTGCTCGTCGACTTCTGGGCGGAGTGGTGCGGGCCGTGCCGCATGGTCTCGCCCATCCTCGACGAGATCCAGTCCGAGCACAGTGACAAGATCACCGTGCTCAAGCTGAACGTCGACGAGAACCCCGATCTGGCGATGAAGTACCAGATCACCTCGATCCCGGCCATGAAGGTGTTCAACCAGGGCCAGGTCGAGACGACGATCATCGGCGCCAAGCCGAAGTTCGCTCTCGAGAAGGACCTCGCCGCGTACATCGCGTAGTCCACTCAGACGCGGAGCCCCTGATCAGAACTCCTGATCAGGGGCTTCTTCTGTTCCATGCCGATTCGGGCATGGGGGCATGTGGCGCTAGCCGGCCTCCGCGCGGGTCACCGCATCCCACCTGCGATGCGTGTTCGTCTCGAGCAGTCGCCAGACCGCACGGGTGAGAGGCGGGTAGTCCAGCGCGATCTGCCGGAGCACCCGGTAATGACGGGCCGCATTGGGCCGGGCGCCGTCATTCGCGGCGATGTTCTCCGCGCGCAGCATGAGCACGACGAGTTCGTCTACGGTGGGCAGCTCATCCATGAACTCCCACGGGTCTTCGCCGCCGCGCAGACGCTCGTAGATCAGGACGGAGAGCTCGTCACCCGCTTCGGCGCGAAGGACTTCCAGACTGGCCCGCCGCTGCGGGGTGTCCTCGTGCGCCATCTCTCCAGGGTACGCCGCTCTACAGGTCGCCGTAGCCCGACTGTCCGAGTTCCTCGAGGATGCGGTTCAGATCCTGGATGCTGGCGAAATCAATGTTGATCTGGCCTTTTCGTGCGCTCAGGCTGATCTTGACCCGCGTGTTGAGGCGGTCGCCGAGTCGTCCGGCGAGGTCGTCGAGGTGGGCGCGACGAGCACCGGCCTGGGGCTTGCTGGCCTTGGTGCTGCGCGCATCCGGGAGCTTGGATGCGGCCTCGGCGGCGCGTACGGAGAGGTCCTCGTTGACGATCTTGTCGGCGAGGCGCTGCATGGCCTCCGGGGTGTCGAGCGAGAGGATAGCCCGCGCATGGCCGGCGGAGATGACGCCCGCGGCGACCCGCTGCTGCACCGGCATGGGCAGCTTCAGCAGGCGGATGGTGTTGCTGATCTGAGGACGCGAGCGTCCGATCCGGGTGGCGAGCTCTTCCTGCGTGATGCCGAAGTCCTCGAGCAGCTGCTGGTAGGCGGAGGCTTCTTCCAGGGGGTTCAGCTCGGAGCGGTGCAGGTTCTCCAGCAGCGCGTCGCGCAGGAGGTGCTCGTCGGAGGTGTCGCGCACGACGGCGGGGATCGAGGTGAGGCCGGCTTCGCGCGAGGCGCGGGTGCGGCGCTCGCCCATGATCAGCTCGTAGGTGCCCTCACCGGTGTCGCGAACGACAACGGGCTGGAGAACGCCGAACTCGCGCACGCTGTGGACCAGCTCGGCGAGGTCTTCCTCGTCGAAGTGCGTGCGGGGCTGACGGGGGTTCGGGACGATGCTGTGCGGGTCGATGTGGACCAGGCGTGCACCGGGCACGGCGACGAGGTCTTCGGCCGGCTCCGCGGTGGTCTCGGTGTCGTCTGGGCGATCGACGACGGCGGTCGCCGTGGGGGCGCCGGGGAAGAACACGTCGACGGGACGCGCCTCGGTCGCCTCGCTCGTGGGGATGAGAGCCCCGATCCCCCGGCCCAGTCCGCTTCGCTTGGCCATTACGAGCCCCCTTCGTTCGCTGCTGCACCGCTGGTTGCGGCCTCACGCTGGATGATCTCGACCGCGGCCTCGCGATAGGCGATGGCGCCGGCCGACTGCCCGTCGTACGCGATCACGGTCTGGCCGAAGCTCGGCGCCTCCGACACCCGCACGGAGCGCGGAATCACGGTCTTCAGCACCTCGTTCGGGAAGTGCTCGCGCACCTCTTCCGCCACCTGCTGCGCGAGGCGGGTGCGGCCGTCGTACATCGTCAGGATGATCGTGGACAGATGCAGAGCGGGATTCAGGTGCTTCTGGATCATGCGCACCGTGCCGAGCAGCTGGCTCAGGCCTTCGAGTGCGTAGTACTCGCACTGGATCGGGATGAGCAGCTCGTGAGCGGCCGTGAACGCGTTGATCGTCAGCAGCCCCAGCGACGGCGGGCAGTCGATGATGACGAAATCGATGCGCTCCGTCGTGTTCGCGAGGTACTCGTCGAGCGCGGTCTTGAGCCGGTGCTCACGCGCCACCTGCGAGACGAGTTCGATCTCGGCGCCGGCCAGGTGGATGGTGCTCGGCGCGCAGAGCAGGTTCGGCGACTCGGGGCTCACCTGGATGATGTCCGCGATGGGGAAGTCGTCGATGAGCATGTCGTAGACACTCGGGATGTCGGCCGTGTGAGGCACACCCAGGGCCGTGGACGCGTTTCCCTGCGGATCGAGGTCGATCACCAGGACCTTGGCGCCTACCTGCGCGAGCGAGGAGGCGATGTTGACGGCGGTGGTCGTCTTGCCGACTCCGCCCTTCTGGTTGGAGATCGTGATGACGCGGGTGCGGCCGGGAAGGGTGATCTCGGCGGCTTCGAGCGCGCGGCGCCGGGCGGACAGATCCGCGATCTCACGCGCCAGCGGGGTGTCGCCAAGCGAGAAGGGGGATGCGGACGGCTCGACGTTGTCGGCCTGTTTCACGTGAAACACTCTCCCTCGCGCATACCCCAAACCATCACAGTCCACTCTATCCCGCCCCCGCCGTTCACCCCGCCCCGCCCCGCTGTCGAGTAGGCGGCTCCGCCTCATCCGCAGGTCGAGTAAGCGGCGAAGCCTCATCCGCAGGTCGAGTAGGCGACTCAGCCTCATCCGCAGGTCGAGTAGGCGACTCAGCCTCATCCGCAGGTCGAGTAGGCGGCGAAGCCGCCGTATCGAGACCAGTGCCAGTGTTTCGATACGCGCCACTCCGTGCCGCGACTCAACCCGCGGAAACACTGTCAACCTCCGCAGGTCGAGTAGGCGGCTCCGCCGCCGTATCGAGACCAGCTCCGATGGTTTCGATACGCGCCACTCCGTGCCGCGACTCAACCAACGCGGCACCCGTCAACCTCCGCAGGTCGAGTAGGCGGCTCCGCCGCCGTATCGAGACCATCGCCTGCTCGCGTTGCCGACAATGTGTGTTTCACGTGAAACATCCGGGCGTCCAGCACTCAAGGCCCGCTGGTCGAGTAGGCGGCGAAGCCGCCGTATCGAGACCAACACTCATCCACCCTCACCCTGACTCACTCCGCCGCAATCGCTTCGGCTTCTTGCTCAACGCCGGCAGGACCTCCCAATGGCCGGTGATCAGTGCGATGCGTTTTGCCCGACCCCAACCCTGGACCTGCTTCTCCCGTCGGTACGCCTCATCGATCCGGTCGAACTCCTCGAAGTACGCGAGCCGCACAGGCAGCCGGTGTCGGGTGTACTCGGCACCTTCGCCCAGCTCGTGCTGCAGGAGCCGTTGCTCCAAGTTCCAAGCACTGCCGACGTAGAAGGAGTGGTCACTGCACTCAAGGATGTACATGAAAGGCATACGCTCACCCTCGCCTCGTCGGTGTGCCTCTGCGCAGTGGAGGGGCAGGTGGGGGAGAACAAGCCGCGTGATCGTGGCTGGGGAGAAGCGGAGGGTTGTTTCACGTGAAACAACGCCGGGTGTGGTTTCGATACGCTTCGCTACTCAACCAGCGCGACACGTACCGCTGGTCGAGTAGGCGGCGAAGCCGACGTATCGAGACCACCGCCGTTTCACGTGAAACATCGACGCGCATTGGTTTCGATACGCTCCGCTACTCAACCAGCGGGACCGAGCTACTCAACCAGCGGTGGCGAGACTGAGTCACTCAACCCGCGGAACCGAGCAGCTCAACCAGCCGCAGCGGCACCGCTGCTGCGACTGTCAGCGGACGGTGGCGCGGACCACCCGGGTGGGCTCGTCCAGCAGGTCGGCCCCGAGCACCTCGATGTGCGCGCCGGTGATCCGGAACTTGCGCAGCTGCTTCTCAGCAGCCTCGATCTCGTTGGCCGCACTGGCACCCTTGAGGAGGATCAGCTCGCCGCCATCGCGCACGAGAGGCGCGGTGATCGGCACCAGCGTGCGCAGCGCACTCACGGCACGGGCGGTCACAGCATCAAGCACCGGTCCGCGTCGCCAGTCCTCGGCGCGTGAGCGCAGCACCTCGACGTTGTCGAGTGCGAGTTCGGCGACCTGCTCCGAAAGCCAGGCGACCCGACGCTCCATGGGCTCGATGAGGATCCACTGCACGTCCGGACGGGCGATCGCGAGCACCAGCCCTGGCAGACCGGCACCAGATCCGATGTCACCGACCACGCCATGGAACAGGGGAGCGGCCACCGCGCTGTTGAGCACGTGTCGCGACCAGATGCGCGGGGGCTCCAGTGGCCCGATCAGGCCGCGCTCCTCGCCGTGCTCGACGAGATTGCTCGTGAACCGCCGCGCCACATCGATGCGGTCGCCGAAGATCTGCGCCGCTGCGGCGGGTTCGCTCTCGATCTCAGTCATCGATGTTTCACGTGAAACTAAGCGCGGCGGATGACGGTGTGGCGGTCGGCACCCTCACCGTACGACTCGGAGACGAAGCCCCGGTCGGCGACGATATCGTGCACCAGCTTGCGCTCGTAACTCGACATCGCCGGCAGTGAAGCCTGCGAAGCGCCGTCCTCGAGGCGCTCGATCGCACGATCCACGAGCGCACCGAGCTCGCGCTCCCTGGTGTCCCGCGATCCGCCGACATCGAGGATCAGGCGCGAGAAGCGCCCGGTCTCCGTCTGCACGGCGATGCGCACGAGCTCCTGCAGTGCCTGCACCGTGTCGGGAGCGGAGAGCAGGGCGACGGATGCCGCGTCCTCGGCCTCGACGGAGACGTACGCGCGGCCGGCGCGCACGTCCATGGCGAGGTCACCGTCGATGTCGGCAATGTCCAGGAGGCCCTCGATGAAGTCGGCGGCGACGTCGCCTTCCTGCTCGAGCTGCTCGACGGTGGCCTCGGCGCGCTCGGGGCGCACGTCGGAGGTTGCGGAGTCGGGGGTCATCTCATCTTCCGTTCAGGACTTCGACGGGGCGTCGGGGGACTTCGGAGCACCGGTGTCGCCACCGGGCTTCTTCTGGGACTGCTTCTTCGCACGCTGCTTGCCCATCGGCTGCTCGCGCTTGGGTGCAGCGGCCTTGGCCGCCTCCGCTGCCTCAAACAGACGCTGCTGCTCCGCCTCGTACTTCTCGATCGGGACGACCTTGCCGGAGGAGTCCAGCGCCTTGCCCTTGCGAGCCAGGCGCTCCTCCCGCTGCTTGGCCGCATCCGAGCCGGGCGTGGGCATTTCGCGGATGACGATGAACTGCTGCGCCATGGTCCACAGGTTGCTCGTGAACCAGTAGATGACGACACCGAGGGGGAAGAAGACGCCCGAGAAGACGAAGGCGAAGGGCAGGACGTAGAGCATGATCTTCTGCATCTGGTACGCCTGGCCGGTCTTGGCCTCGGGGGAGAGGTTCTTCGAGATGATCTGCAGCTGCGTGAAGAACTGCGAGGCGATCATCAGCACGACGAGGATCACGAGGATCACGACCGTGGCGGTCATGCCCTGGTTGATGGCGTCGACCATGTTGGTGTGCAGCGGCGCCACGCCGAAGAGCTTTGCGTCGTAGAACTGCTTGGTCAGTTCGGCGTTGAGCGCGCCGACGCCACCGACACCCGCCTTCGCGTGCTTGCTGACATCGCTGAGCGTGTAGAACAGCGCGAGGAAGACCGGCATCTGCACGAGCAGGGGCAGGCAGCTGGACACCGGGGTGGTGCCGTGCTTCTTGTACAGCGCCATGGTCTCGCGGCTCATCGCCTCGCGCGAGAGCTGATCCTTCTTGCCGCGGTACTTGTCCTGGATTTTCCGCAGTTCAGGGGCGATTTCCATCATCTTGCGCTGGCTCTTGATCTGCCGGACGAAGAGAGGAATGAGCGCCGCGCGAACCACGACCACGAGGCCGACGATCGACAGCACCCACGTGATGCCTTCGGCCGGGCCCATGCCCATTGCGGTGAGCAGCCAGTGCCACGAGACGAGGATGAGCTCGACCAGCCACTTCAGCGGCCACAGGATCGTGCTGAAGAGGTCGAAACCTCCCCCGGACGTTACGGCCGATGGGGTGGGGGTACTGGCGAGGATGTGGTCGAAGCCCACAGGTCAGTCCTTTCGGGAAGGCACGACGAAACCGTGCGAGGTCAGGTCATGCCGGAAGTGCGGGTGCGGGGGGACATCGTCCACGCCGCCCACCGCCCAGGGGTGACAACGGGCGAGACGGGCGGCTGAGAGTGCGGCGCCTTTGAGCGCGCCATGCTGCTGCACCGCGCCGACGGCGTAGGCGGAGCAGGAGGGGAAGTATTTGCAGACATCCCCGTACGTGTGCGAGATCGTGGCGCGATATCCGTGCAGCAGGGCGAGCACCGCGTTCCGCGGGAGCACGGTGACGCCACGGACGAGATCGGATGCTGCGAACTCGGCGTCACCGAGGGCAGTCGAGGGGAGGACGCTCATGCGGCCCTCCGAGCCAGGCATTGCTGCACCTCTTCGCGCAGCACCGCGAAGTCCAGGGTCGCCGCGCTGGGTAGGGCTCGGATCACCACATCAGATCCTTCGCGCACAGACGGCAGTGATTCCGCGCAGATCGCCTTGAGGCGACGACGGACGGTGTTGCGTACGACGGCGGTGCCGACTTGGCGGCTCACGATGAAGCCGAAGCGTGCAGCACGCTGCTCACCGGATGCCACCACGTACGTGACGGTATGGGGCGCGGCGCAGCGACGACCCCGACGGACGACGGCCTTGTACTCCGATCCGCGGGTGAGTCGGTGCGGCCGCGCGAGCACCGCTCGGGTCAGGCCGAGAGCTCGGTGCGGCCCTTGGCGCGACGAGCCGCGAGGATGCCACGGCCGGCACGCGTGCGCATGCGGGCGCGGAAGCCGTGCTTCTTGGCGCGGCGGCGGTTGTTCGGCTGGAAAGTGCGCTTGCTCATGAGGGATCTCTTCCGGATCTGGTGTCACCGGGACGCTCGAGACCGGAGACGACGTGTTCAGGGACTGCCCGAAAAAGGCAAAGTCAACCGATTAAGGCTACGTCGAGTCGGCGAAGAACTCAAACCGAGCACCCGCGACGTGACATTATCCCCAACCCCCGGTGAGACCCTGGCAGTGACACGCGGCCCGGAACTACAGTGGAGTTTGCTCC